>CAZFUR010000158.1:0-5517 GCA_964522245.1 uncultured bacterium
CCCGTAACCCCTAAAAGAACCTGATGTTTTCTGCCGGAACTGATCCCATCGACCAGTTGTTCTATTGCTTGTGGCTGATCGCCTTTGGGCGAAAAATCTGATACTAGATTAAAATCACTCATCGTTCCTACTCGGTTACTGATAAAAAAAGGCGATCCTCTCTGTGAGAACCGCCATTATTATAATAAATAGTTACGAACAAAACACTCTTTTCCGAAAAAATCCTATTTACCCGCAAACATGGATTGATTATCGTGTTCGTCTTTTGTCTTGTACCCTGAATCTTGTCTTTGATGGTTGATCTTGTTTTTCTTGGTATAAAGTTCATAGACATCGTCCGCGGTAAGACCGAGTGTCTGAGCAAGAGATATCAGAAAATGGAACATATCGACAACTTCCACTTTGGCATTTTGTTTATCGAACTTCTGATATTTCGCCCACCATTTCCACGGTACACTGTCTATCAGTTCGGCGGATTCTTGACTTAAGGCTCGTGTATAATTTAAAACCCATTTGATTTTTTCTTCATCGTTCATATTGTCCGTATCAACACCGATACGTTTATTCAACTGTTTTTGCAGATCAAACATCTCCGACATTTTGTCCATGAGCGTCAACCCCTCTTTTTAGAATGTTTTATTGATACGAAATTTATACAATAAAACCGTTATTCTATCAACATAAAAACATGTTATCTTTGATTTTTATCGCAAGAGCGGATATCTGTTGTATCCGATTTGAATCGGTATTGAGGAGATAAAATTGACGATATTCAGATCTATCAACATTTAATATTGACATTTTTTGATATTCTAAAATATAATTCGTTTGCTTGATAAGCCAACGTAGCTCATTTGGTAGAGCACATCACTCGTAATGATGAGGTCGTCGGTTCGACTCCGACCGTTGGCTTTTTTTATCTAAGACAAAGAAATCCCCGTAACTGGTCTGACGACCCGAAACGGGGATTTTTTATAGTTGCCGTAACCGCCCAAGACGACTACAGTTTAAATTTCTCCACGACAGAATCAAGCCCCTTAGCATGACTCGATAACCCTGACGTCGCAGTAACACTTTGTTTCGCTCCGTCATTGTTCGCTTTGGCGATACCGCTTATCTGCTCGATTGTTTTGCTGATATCTCTGGTACCCGATGCCTGTTCGTTCATGGCGGAACTGATCTCCGATGAAATTCTGCTCAGATTAGTCATCGCCTTAGATATTTCAGTCGTACCTTTAGATTGCTCTTCCATAGCAGTCAGAATACCTTGCGTGATTCCGTTGAGCTCTTCCATAGCTTTGGCGATCTCCTCAGCGCCTTTCTCCTGTTCACTAGTGGAAACTCCAACCTCTTCAGATAGTTGACTGACCTCTTGAACGGACTCGATCATCTCATCAATAATCAGATCGACGCTTTCTATCAATTTGACACCTTTATCAGCTTTCTCGTTAGAATCTTTAATCAACTCCGTTATCTCTTTAGCCGCTTGCGCAGACTGCTCCGCCAACCCTCTTACCTCGTCAGCGACAACAGCAAACCCTTTGCCCGCTTCACCCGCACGCGCCGCCTCAATAGCCGCATTCAATGCCAACAGATTAGTCTGAGACGCAATACCGGTAATCACACCTATAATATTGTTAATTTTACTTGCACTATCGGAAATATCTCTCATTCCGACAACCGACTCTTTTACCGCCTCATTACCCTCTTGAGCTTTAGCATCTATCTCCGACGATAAACGATTGACTTTATCCGTATTCTCAGAAACCATTTTTATAGACGCAACCAACTCTTCCACCGCCGCCGTAGACTGATTAACAGAAGCCGCCTGCGTCTCTACCGATTTAAAAACTTCATCTACATTAGCCGACATCTCTTCGACCGAGGCAGATGTCTGGGTTACGGCAGTCGTTTGATCTTCAACGTTTTTTAACACTTCTTCCGTGTTACTGGATATCTGAGCTATCGCCGCGGCAGTTTCCTCTACGGCACCCGCCAACTCCTCCGATCCCGACGAGATCTGCTGTGAAGACTCGTTTATCTGCTCCGCTCCCGCCGCAACTTCACGTGCGACTTCTTTCACCTGACCGACTATGGAATTTAACCCGTCAACCATCGTATTGATATTGTCACCGACATCACCTATTTCATCGGCACTTTTTATCTCGACTTTCTGACGTAAATCACCGTCGGCAACTTGCTCCGCCACACGTCCCATTTCCAAAACAGCCGTTACAATAGTTCTGGCTATTAAAAACCCGCATACCAGTGCTATCGCAACACCAAGAATCATGATTGTGGGTAAAAATATCTGCGTACTCCTGCGCGCACTTCCCGCATCCGCCAAAGCAGTAGCCATCTCTTTATCCAAAACAGATGTCAATTCCCTCATCAAACCCGCTATTTCGTTCACATCAGCATTCAGAGCATTTATATTAGTCTTTTTCTTCTCAAGAATTCCTCTGTATACACCTTTTATGTATCGGCTTGTAGCAAGGCACTTTTTATCTATCCTGCTTAAAAGGGAAACCGCATTTTTAAATGTACGTATTTTTTTATTTGTGTCTTTAGCTTTATTGATCTTACCGGGAACCTTGCATATCTTCTTAAGGTATTTTGACAACTTAGCCATACTCTTAACTATGGTTTCATCGTCGGTTTTATACGTAGCAACCCATTTCCCGATCAGGAACTGTTCGGGATCAGTATTTACTTTTAACTCCTCACCCTTATTGACAGTACCCTTCATAGATTCGTACCACACGGAAACTTCTTCCTGAATATCATCCATAAGATCGTCTATCTTATATTTATTGCCATCTATCACAGCACAGTATGTTGCAAATTCTTGTTGATTGATCATTAAATCTTCTACATTACTTTTTAGATGAGTAATCTTTTTATTCAATGGATCAATCAACTTGACCGCTTCAGCTGACCCTTTAGGCACAGATAAATTTATCTTTTTAGATGCAAATCGCTTCCCCTCCGGACTCTTTTTAAACTTTTTAGAATCAGTGCCGTATTTGATCATGGCAATCCACATATAGAAATCTTCTATATACTCTGTCACTTCACGTTCCAGTTTTTCTAATCCCTCAATGGAATTGCCATACCTCTCCGCAATCATCTCAGCTTTGGCAACCGATATATTCGCACTCAATACAGCATATTGTTGCGGTGCTTTATCGTTGCCGATCACTTCACCGGAGCGAGCTATTTTACCGGACATAATAATACCAACAAGACCACTTACCGCACCCAACAGAGCAACAATCATGAACCCGCCTATTAATTTCCTACCCAATGTCAAACGCATCTCAACCTCTCCTTTTTTGCAAGCCACCACTTTTTAAGGTTATTGTCAAACAATCTCAAATAATCATTGCTATACAATAGTTGCTATCGGCAGGATATTTTTTTTATTTAATTTTTGACCGATTATAAAAAAATGGAGGCACATCGAAATGTACCTCCACTGAAATTTATAAACGTCTCTGTGAAATTATTCTTCGTAAACAGGATCGCCGGGGAACTTTGCTTTTATATCCGCAGCGGTTACATCGTATAAACCTGACCCAATAATATAATCTTTACCGCCATGGCTGACTTGGACAACGTAAGACACCTTAGGAGACTCGCTCTCTTCGCCATGTTTTGTCCAAGAATAAGGCACCCAACCTGCTCCATTCTCTTCACATATCTCACAGCACGCTGTAAACAGATACATACCTTTCAGATCTTTATATTCAGAAAGGTCCGTACCGTCAAGACTTGGTTTTATAGGATGCATCAACATCATGTTATCAGGAGTCTGAACCCAAACATAACCTTTGCCGTCACCAAATCTAAATTCACCGTTAGGGTCTTTCAATTTCGAGTAAGCTGCTTCGCCTTCCTTCTCGATAAGCTTCGATGCCGCTATCGCTTTCTCTTTGCACAACTGAGCAGTAAGCTCTTCTGCCACAACAGAAGTCGTCGCAATAGCGATAACCAGCGAAAAAATTAGTGAACAGATACACAATAATCCTTTTGTTGATTTCATTTTCTTCTCCTTTTTTTTCATTTTGTTTGCCACACATATATATTCGGTCTATCATCGCAAGACTTTGACATAACATACGTTTCGTATAACTGGTTACAATAAAGCATCAAACACATGGATAATAGCACCGTCTACTCTTCGTAAACAGCATCATTTGGAAACTTTGCTTTTATCTCTTCAGCGGTTACATCGTATAAACCTGAACCGACAATGTATTCTTTACCGCCATGACTTACTCGTACAAGATAAGAAACTTTGGGAGACTCACTCTCCTCACCCACTTTTGACCATGTATAAGGAACCCAACCTGATCCATTCTCTTCACATATCTCACAAAAAGCTACACAAAAATACATCCCTTTCAGATCACGGTTCCCAGATATATCAGTACCATCCAAATCAGGTGCTATAGGATGCATCAACATGACGTTGTCGGTTGTTTGAACCCAAACATAACCTTCACCGTCGCCAAATCTAAATTCACCGTTAGGATCTCTTAATTTTGAGTAAGCCGCTTCGCCTTCTTTTTCGATAAGCTTTGATGCCGCTATCGCTTTTTCTTTACACATTTGTGCCGTAAGCTCCTCTGCCACAACAGAAGTCGTCGCAATAGCCATAACCAGTGAAAAAATCAGTGAACAGATACACAACAATCCTTTTGTTGTTTTCATCTTTCTCTCCCTTTTTTTGTTTTGTTTACCACACACTCTATATTCGGTCTATCTCCACAAGACTTTACTTTTGACACAACACGTTTTCATACAAAGAGTTACTAAAAAACTGAATAACATTGAACGTCTTATATAAAATCTACACATTCAGAACATGAAACATTACATTACACCCCAACATTAAAATATGACACATAACGTTACATACCATCCATTCTCAAAATATATCCGTATATTGCATACAATCCTATAACTGATTGATAAAAAGTATGTTATATAACTTTTATTCAAGATAAACAACAGTGGTACATATATTGCTCCACGTCTTACATCGAAAAATATAAGTGGAGGTTTTATGTTCGACACTAGCTCAGCTTTATTTAACTTTAATCGACAAAGCGCCGATTACCTGCAAGCGATAAATCGGCTCGCCACCGGCAAGAAGATAAACAGGGCATCCGATGACCCATCCGGTTATGTCCGATCAAAAATGTTGGAAAAAGAGGCGAACACTCTGAAAACCGCTATCCACACAAATGAACGAGAAAGATTGTCCACTGAAACAGTCAGCGCACGCTACGATAAAAGCGCACAGATAATCGGACGCATCAACGATCTATATAACGGTATAACCGATCTTAGCACAGATGCGGAAAAAACCGCCGTTCAAGAAGAAGTAAACCAGTTAACAGACGTTTTAGATTCTCTACTCGAAAAAAATATCGGTCTCGATCCTGCAGACGGTGAGATGTTATCGTCTGAAGCGCTCGCAGTAGCCGAGATATCCACCGATGATATAGA
>CAZFUR010000159.1:0-2816 GCA_964522245.1 uncultured bacterium
CAAATAGCCCAGAAACTAATAGGTTACCTTCCTGAAGAAGTGATCAAATATATCGGTAAGAAATTCGGTAAATCGTATAGTGAAGTTGCGGGAGTGGTTAGCTTTTACTCGTTTTTCTCCACTACTCCGCAAGGCAAACATATAGTTAGGGTTTGTCTGGGTACGGCGTGTTATGTGCGTGGCGGTAAACAGATTCTTGATGCGTTCAAAGATGAACTCGGTATTGATGTGGGAGAGACAACGAAAGATAGAATGTTTACTCTTGAGATTGCGCGTTGTTTCGGGGCGTGTGGTTTAGCTCCTGTGATAACTGTTGATGATGATGTCCATCAACGTGTTAAAACAACGGAAATCAAAGAAATTCTCAAACAGTATATGGACGGTTGTACCGATCAGCAAAAGGAGGTGGAGTAACCATGGCGGTAAAAATTGATAGTATTGACGCTCTTAATAAATTGAAAAATAAAGTTTCAGGCGCGAACAAAGTGGTTGATGTTTTGGTTTGTGCGGGTGGCGGTTGTCTTGCTTCGGGGTCGCTTGATGTGAGTGCCGCTTTCAGAGAAGCGGTAAAACGGTACAAATTATCGGATAAGGTCAGGGTTATCGAGACCGGTTGTCAAGGGTTGTGTGTGGCGGGACCTGTCGTTACGATAAATCCTGACGGTGTTTTTTATGAAAAAGTTCAGCCGTCGGATGTCGATCAGATAGTCAAAGATCATATCATGAATGGGAAAATAGTTGAGCGGTTGATCCATACAAATCTGTCTTCGGGTGAACGGGTTTCCAAAGTAAAAGATATTGAATTTTTTAAACGCCAGACAAAGATTGTGCTCAGGAATTGTGGCGCTATCGATCCTTTGAGTATAGACCAATATATTGGTCGCGACGGCTATCAAGGGTTGGCTAAAGTTGTGACGCAGATGGGGTCGGATAGTATCATAGATGAGGTTACCAGATCGGGTTTGCGTGGTCGTGGCGGAGCGGGGTTTCTTACGGGTAAAAAGTGGAGTTTTGCTCAGAAAACAAAAGGTGATACGAAATATGTGCTCTGCAATGCCGATGAGGGCGATCCGGGTGCCTTCATGGATAGAAGTATTCTTGAAGGTGATCCGCATAGCGTTATCGAAGGGATGACAATCGCAGGGTTTGCCATAGGAGCGACTTGCGGTTTTGTTTATGTTAGGGCGGAATATCCTCTGGCTGTGGAGAGACTGAATATCGCTCTTGAAGATGCTCGCAAATATGGATTGCTCGGTAAGAATATATTGGGAACAAAGTTCTGTTTTGATCTGGAAATTAGAATGGGGTCGGGTGCTTTTGTGTGTGGTGAGGAGACGGCTCTGATAGCATCTATTGAGGGTAACAGAGGTGAACCCCGTCCACGTCCCCCGTTTCCGGCGGATAAAGGGTTGTGGGATTGCCCAAGTTTGCTCAATAATGTCGAGACGTTTGCAAATATACCTGTGATTTTTCTAAAGGGTGCTGATTGGTACTCCTCGTTTGGAACGGAAAAGAGCAAAGGAACAAAGGTATTTGCTTTGGCGGGAGCAGTGAATAATACGGGGTTGGTGGAGATTCCGATAGGGACGTCTCTTGGCGATTTGATATACGATATAGGAGGCGGTATTTGCGATCAGAAAGATTTCAAAGCGGCTCAGATAGGCGGTCCGTCGGGAGGATGTGTGCCTAAACAGCATCTTAATGTTCCTCTGGATTATGAATCGTTAAGCGAGCTGGGTGCTATTATGGGATCGGGCGGATTGATTGTAATGGATGACGATAGTTGTATGGTCGATGTGGCAAGGTTTTTTTTGGAATTTGTGCAAGAAGAGTCGTGTGGAAAATGTACTCCGTGTCGTGTGGGAAGCAAAAGAATGCTTGAGGTTCTAACCAGAATTTGCGAAGGCAAAGGCGAGCATGGTGATG
The DNA here is from genome assembly GCA_964522245.1 of uncultured bacterium. Taxonomy (GTDB): domain Bacteria; phylum Auribacterota; class Auribacteria; order Auribacterales; family Auribacteraceae; genus CAZFUR01. The sequence goes on from CAZFUR010000159.1 coordinate 1,927, forward strand.
TGGAGACTCTTATTGAATTGGGTACTATGATTAAAGACACTGCGCTTTGCGGATTGGGGCAAACTGCTCCGAACCCTGTGTTATCGACGATAAAACAATTTATGAATGAATATGTGGAACATATAAAAGAAAAACATTTTACTGCTTGCATACGGCCTACTCTTGTGCGCTCGTCTTGTCAGAACGCTTGTCCGTCGGGTGTTGATGTGCCGGGTTTTGTATCTTTGATAGCTGAAAAACGGTATGCGGAATCGTTGCGTTTGCACCGTGAACGCAATCCGTTCGCTTCGGTTTGTGCACGTGTTTGTTTTCATAAGTGTGAAGATAAGTGTCGTCGTTCCAGTTTGGACGATCCTGTTTCAATTAGGGCATTAAAGAGATTTTTGGTGGAACAGGAAGTGACTGTTCAGGTGCCGGAAGTTATTGAAAATGAGGATAATGCTAAAAGAAAAGTGGCTATTGTGGGTGCGGGTCCTGCGGGGTTGTCGTGTGGGTATTTTCTTGCGAGATTGGGGTATAGACCTACGGTATTTGATGCGGAAAACCGCCCGGGTGGAATGTTGGTTCAGACGATACCGTCTTACAGGTTGCCCCGTGAAGAACTTGCTCGTGAAGTCAGAATGATCGAAAACATGGGGGTTTCCATAGAAACAGATATGCGGTTGGGAAAAGATTTTACCCTGAAAGGTTTGAAAGATGATGGATACGATGCTGTTTTTATCGCTATCGGTGCGCCGAACGGTTCAAAAATAAATATCCCAAATGTTGAGGCGGAAGGCGTTTATGACGCTATTGAATATCTCAAACAGTATAATATCAGAGGGTCGGTTCCTGTGGGTAAAAAAGTTGTGATTATCGGTGGCGGTAACGCCGCTATTGATGCGTCACGT
>CAZFUR010000159.1:2826-5507 GCA_964522245.1 uncultured bacterium
GTTGAGACTTGGGGCTGAGTCGGTTACGGTGGTGTATCGGCGGACTAGAGGACAGATGCCTGCTTATGCTGAAGAAGTGGAATGCGCTGAACAAGAAGGTGTGAAATTTCTGTTTTTAGCGGCTCCGTTGGAGGTGGTGGCGAAGAATAATAAGGTAGCCGGTTTAAAATATGGACGTATGATGTTGGGGGATTTTGATAAGTCGGGCAGAAGGCGTCCTAAATCTTCGGGTGGCGGGGATTTGGTGATCGAAGCCGATCAGATAATCGTTGCTATAGGGCAGTATATGGATAGTGAGGGATTATTTGATGATGTGGGTATTGAAATGAATTCCGACGGTTTTATCAAAACGGATGCTTTATTGGGACGGACTTCGGTCGATTGGATTTTCGCAGGGGGCGATGCTGTTACGGGTGCGGCGTCTGTGGTTGAAGCTGTGGGAGGCGGAGAAAAGGGGGCTGTCGGTATAGATATGATGTTGAATGGAGAGAATAATGCTTTTTGGCGTGACGATAAGGTGGTGGATACCTTTTTTAATCCTGACGATGATCCTGTGGAATATAAACGTGCCGATATCAGATTGAGACCTGTCATAAAACGTAAAAATAATTTCAGTGAAGTCGAATTGCCGTGGACGGAGGGTGTGGCTGTGGCGGAAGCGAAACGGTGTTTGCGGTGTGATTTTGGAAAACCTGCCTTTAAACGATCGGATAGGAGATAAGAAATATGCCTACATTAAGTATAAATGATATAAAAGTTACTGTTCCTGAAGGAACAACTATCCTTTCAGCGGCTAAAGGTATAGGTTTTAAGATACCCACTCTTTGTGCTCTGGAGGATCTTCACGCTGTGGGGGCGTGCAGAATTTGTGTCGTAGAGGTTGAGGGAGCTCGTACCCCTGTTCCGTCTTGTGTGACTCCTGTGTCTGAGGGGATGAAAGTGTACACAAACACAAGCAAAGTTCGTAATTATCGCAGAATGATGGTTGAACTTTTGTTGTCTGAACATGACGGTAATTGTCAGACATGCAATAGGTTTAATGACTGTGAATTGAGAAAATTAGCGAATGAATTGAGTATTCAGGAGATAGACTATTGCGGGGATAAAAAGTCTAGAAACCTAGATTATAGTACGGCGGGTTTGGTGCGTGATAATTCGAAATGTATTTTGTGCAGGCGGTGTGTGACTATGTGTAGTCAGATTCAAGGTGTTGCCGCGCTGTTCCCTCAAAAACGTGGTTTTGAGACTACGATAGGTCCTGCTTTCGCTAACGATCTGGATACGGTATTTTGTGTTCAATGCGGTCAATGCGCGGCTGTGTGCCCTGTGGGAGCGATCTCGGAAAATAATCATATATCAGAGGTGTGGAAAGCGTTGGATGATCCTAATAAACATGTTGTCGTTCAGACGGCACCGGCTATAAGAGCTTCTATCGGAGAGTGTTTCGGGTATCCGGTGGGAACGTCTGTAACGGGTAAGATGGTGGCGGTGTTCCGTCGCTTGGGGTTTGATGCGGTATTTGATACAAACTTTACCGCCGACTTGACAATCATAGAGGAAGGTACGGAGTTGTTGGTGCGTCTGAAAAGAGCGTTGCTTGATAAAGATGATGTTGCGTTACCTCAGTTTACAAGTTGTTGTCCGGCATGGATTAAATATGCGGAACATAGTTATCCTGAACTTTTGCCTAATATATCTTCTTGTAAATCACCGCAACAGATGTTTGGTGCTGTGGCTAAATCGTTTTACGCTAAAAAGTTGGGCAAAAAACCGGAAGATATATATGTGGTTTCCGTGATGCCTTGCGTGGCAAAAAAATCGGAAGCGATAAGAGAGGAAATGACCGATAGCGGTCAGCAAGATGTTGATGTTGTGTTGACTACACGTGAACTGGCTTTGATGATTAAAGAAGCAGGTATTGATTTTTCTGTTTTACCTAATGAACAAGCGGATTCTCCGATGGGGTTATCGTCGGGTGCGGCGGATATTTTTGCAAATACGGGCGGTGTCATGGAAGCGGCACTTAGAACGGCTTATGAACTTATAACAGGTAGAGAATTGCCTTTTGAAGGGTTGCATATAAAACCTATCGCCGGATTAGATGGGATCAAAAAGGCATCCGTTACAATAGAGAAAACTTTGCCTGAATGGTCGTTTCTTGAAGGTGTGACTGTTAATGTGGCTGTGGTTCATGGTTTGGGTAAAGCCAGAGAATTTATCGAACAGATGAGAGACGGCGATGAACAGTTTCATTTTGTAGAGGTTATGACTTGTCCCGGCGGATGTATCGGTGGTGGCGGTCAGCCCCGTATGACTACCGATGAAGTCAGAAAAAAACGAATTGATGTCATATATAGAGAAGATAGAGGCAAAAAAGTTCGCAAATCTCATGAAAACGAAGAGATAAAACAGATTTACAAAGAGTTTCTAAGCGAACCTTTAAGCGAAAAATCTCACAAATTATTACATACCAAATATACTCCTTATATGAAATAGGGAGTATCCGTTTTGTATCGACCGCTATCTCTAATATTTAGGGGTAGCGGTTTTTTTATCTAAAAAATTCAAAACTAATGTTAATATGCTTTGTTACGGATAATTTGGTTTGTGTTTTTAGGAGAATAAAATTGTTTTTGCCAACCACAAAAGTTTGTTCCCTTGTACGAAAGTTGAATAAAATA
>CAZFUR010000160.1:0-5462 GCA_964522245.1 uncultured bacterium
ATAAAACAGGAATCCTATCTTTCTTTATTTAAAGAGATAAAACAGAATTTGTTGGTTGAGAAAAATTACGGGATACATGTTTTTGAAACCGGTATCTCTACATCGGAAAGAATCGGTTTGCAGTTGTTCGGGCGTGGTGGTCGTCAGGAAGCCCCTAGGACGGAACAAACCTTGATCTCTTATGAAAGCGATCATACTCAGATAGCCGAAAAAGCATTTGTCGGAATCGGTACTCAAAAAGGCAAAGATAAACATGCAGAGTATCTCACCAACCTAGACGATGTTAAAGATATCAGACTGAAGATAAAATTATCCCTGTTGAACATTGATGAATCTAAACAAAAGGAAATATTCGATTCCCTCGATAAGAAACAAATTCAGCTGTTGGATAGTTTGTCGTTGGCTCAGGTTAAGTCTGTTTTGGATTTATCAATTGAGGCGATAAAAAATATATTGAGCCTGTCCTCTGATCAGATTAGCGAAAAATTAGGTTCTTTATCTGTTGAAAACGGAGCCTTTGATATCCCCTTAGATGATTTAGATGGCGTATATGAGGCGATATTTGATTTTACGAGGGGCGATAAAATCAGTCGCATAAGAGGCGATGTGTTTGAGACAATGCAGGATAAGTTAGCGAATCTTGGTTTTGGAGAAATTGATTCGGAAAAACAAGCAACAGATTTTCTAGATAAATTGATTAATACCGCCACTTCACTTTCTGATTTAGAAGGCGAAAATAAACAATCTATTTTGCGGGAACAGAGGAATAATTTGATGCAGAAACTTGGGTTGAATCAAGCGGATTTGGATCAACTAAAACTAGATATCGCTTCGGGTAAGCAGTTATCTGAGGAGTCGCAGAAAATCAGAGAACTATCTGATCAGGTGGATCAATATCTAGATTATGTTTCTAAAGTCATTGATAAAATAGCTGACCTGAGGTTTAAAGCGGTCGGTAGATTGACTACCGAACAGATACAAAGAGCGATTCTGTTTAATAGAGCGAAAAATCTTCTGCGGTCTAAACTCACCGAAGAGGAATCTCAATTGGGTCTTGTGGAAATCGATGCGCTTTTGGGCATTAGGGCAGAGAAGATGTTAAAAAACCTAAAAATGGCGTCTGAATTTGAGTCTGCGGAAGAATACAGGACCTATCTTAAAGAGAGTAGACCGGATATATATAGCTTGGGTGAGAACTTTTTTGATTTTAATACTGATATGTTAGATAAGATTAAGGGACTTTCTGTTTTGTTGGGTGAGTATACGAAAATCGAGAACAAAATATCCGCTTTATATGTTGAAGCTCAGAATTTTCTCGACATAATTGATTCTGAAAAACGTATTATGAAATCAACTTTTGACAGTGTTGAATACGATGCTGCTCAAAAAGTAGGTAATGTGAAGGGGAAGATAAAAGCGGGAGAATATAAGACAGAAGACGGAACGGATTTTATTGTGGCTGTCAACTTGTCGTTACTGGATCATGTTTTCGATAGATATAATGAGTCGAATGATTTTGATCGGCTGAAATCTGATCTGGCTTTGTTGAAAATTGATCTGGATGACTCTGCCAAAGATGAAATTGATAGCATAAAAGCAAAATTGGTGTCTCTTGTTTCTGAAGGCAAACTCACATTTCTTTATGAAGGGGCTCTTGAGGACGCATTTAAAGGTGCCAATGCTAAATTGCTCAAAGAGTGGAGTGATATCAAAAACGAATATAATTATAAGCTAAGGAAAAAAATCGAAAAAATAAAGAAATCCAAAGGGTCTGAATCCGAAATAAAACAGAAAATGATGGATGCTACTAAAAAAGTTGTTGCGGAGTTTACCGAGAAAGTAGACGAAGTATACACAAGTTTTATCGATAACTTGCAGAACGATTACGCAGAGGCTATTTTTGAGAAAAAACAAGCGATATATTATGAATTACAACAACAGGATATTGGTTCTGTCTCTGTGGAGGACGAAAATGTCCATGGCATGGTTGCCAGAACGTTCAATCCTTGGTTGAGAAAGATCAAAGCTAAAGAAGTTAGACGCCAAAAGGATCAGAAGTTCGCAAGAAAAGGAGGTATTGCGGAAAAACTTGATAAGGCTTTATCATTTGTTTTAGGCAAGTTAGGGGTGTCTAAAAAGAAAAATAAGATCATTACGAAAAAAGTTGCTATAAAAGCTGATTTTACTGAGCCGGTTTATCGTGGCAGAAAAGGATTGGAGCGTCCTGCTATTTATCCTGTGCAAAATGTTCAGGTTATCGAAGATAGAAAAACTATGGACGAAAAAAGGAATATGATTTCGCCTGCTATTGGTGTGAATGTCGAAAAAGGCAAAGTTAAGATAAAAAGTATTGATGGTGTTGATAGGTCGATAGAGACTGAAGCAGGGGTTGAAATCAATGCTAATGTTATCGGTTTTGAGGTAGTTGACGGCAAAAAAATTATGCATTTGGAAATAGATGACCTCAAAAATGCGGGAGATTCCATAACGGAGGTTTTAAATCAGTATGCCGCTGCCGGCAAAGGCGGGAGTATAGATATAGACAGCATTAAAATATTTGTCAATGGAGAAGAAAAAGCGTCTCTTAATTTAGGGAAAGAAGCTAATTTTTATCTGATGTCTAATAGCATGGGAGCGGAATTGAGCGATATTATGGATAAGGGCGGATTGGTCAAAATTAAAGACAACTTTATTTTGTTCGGCAAAAACAGTAAGGGAGAGATTGAAGCTCATAATCTAGGTACCTCAAACGAGATAAACCCGGATATAGTAACCATCTTTCAAATAAAAAAATTGGAAGAAGAAGTCGGTATTATGCAGTTTATGCAGATGAGCGATGAACAAAAACAAGAATTCTATAAAAATAATCCTATTGTTTCAAGCCCTCTTTTTGGAGCGGTATTCGGTCAAAGTGTTAAGGTTGAAAACGGTGTCGTTCTTATCGGTGAAAATAAGTATAACAAGGCTAACGTTGCTAAAGGATCCATTTTAATAAACTCTATTTTGGGCGATCAGGTTGAAGTTGGTGCTAATAGTATAATTATCGGTAGTGAAATAGGCGTTAATTCGAAATCGGTTTCTAGAATTGGTGATAATGTGAGTATACGGAATGTCAAAATCGGTCATCAACTAGAAGCGAGAGACGGTGCCGACTTATCTAAAGTTTTGGCGGATAGGATAGTGGTTGGCAAAGATGCTATCGCTCAGATGGTCTATTCGCCGAGCAAAAAGATCGTTTTGGGTGACAGGAGCGTTTTGCTAGATTATCAAGGTGATGATTCTCTTGTTATGCCGGCAGATAATTATAAACAGGGTAAGGAAGACGCCATCAATATCGATTCCCCAAAATTCCAAGAAACAATAGTGAAAGATATGAGCAGAACCGTTAAGGCTTTGCAAGCGTTGCAACGTAAGATCTCAAAATGGAACAGTGATCTAAAATCAAAGTATCCTGAACGTAAGCGTCTTTCCGCTTTTTTGGGTAAACTGTCTCAGGTTATTGGATCGTTTACGCCTGAATCTCGAAAATGGATAAAATTGCATCGTACTCAAACGGAGGAACTGGAGAAGGATAAAGAACTGTTTGAGAAACAACGTAACCGTTTATCAAAGATGCTTGATATTCCGTATGAATATATTTTTGGACTAGATGCCGAAAACGATTTTGATTCAACTATCATAAGCAGAATGGAACAGATTGCTATGATCGACGATCAACAGAACAGGGATAGAATGTTGCTCTCTTTCGTAAATAAGCAATTTAAAGAATTTTCTGGAGAAACCAGAAAACAAATTATCGCATTTTTCCAGTCTGTTATCCTTGAATCTGAAAAACAAGATCTCTCTTTTGATGTCGTTTTTAGAAACATGTTGGCGGATAAGACTGAAAAAATAATCAGTGAGGTTGAGGAGTATTCATCTTTTGATAAATTGCGTGAAGCGGAGGCATTTATCAAACTCCAACAGATGAGTTATCGTGACAAAATAGTATCCAGTAAAGATATGGTTGCGATTGCTCTTAAAGGAGCAGAGCTTTTGTCCGATGATCGCAGGAGAGAGTATCTCTCAAAAGCGTTTAACGCCAACCGTATTTTGATAGCCTCTGATCCTGATGACTTGGAGGCTAGGGCTTTAGAGGAAGAATTACTGGGAAAACTAGGCTTGGATGCAGACGCAATTGTTGGGAAAATCGCCAATAGGTTGGCTGATTTACATAAAAAGTTGGCGCAGCGGTTAAGTAAATCTGAAAATATTAGTATTGCCGATGCTCGTAAGATTGCGGACTATTTACTGAAAATGATGAGTGTTAAAGTTCCTGATATCGGAACCGACGTTAATCGCAGTTTTCTTAGGGAGAAGATTAATAGAGCGATTTCAACGCACGATGATGACGAGTATCTGCCGTTTATGAAAAATATTCAAATCAACTTGGACGGATCGTTGTCTTCGGATTTAACCCCTCAGGAAAAATTGAAATTTTCTGAATTATTGAATGAACTTGGAATTGACCGACAGCACCTGATTGAATCGGTGGATTTATCTGATGTTTCTGTCGCTTGGAAATCAGAGGGGGTTGAATCTTCGTGGGAAGATAAATTATTGGATGGATATCAGCAATATGGCGACTCATTTTTTAATAATGTAATGCCTCTGTTAAGAAAATTTTCCGGATCTGTTAGAAATAAAGTTGTCGAACTTATAGTCGATTCGTACTCTAAAACGGGAAGTTCTTTGTTTTTGTTTGATGATATCAAGAAGCGAGCCGATATTCTAAAATCTCAGATAGAAAAATCTGTCTTGTCCGCCGAAGAATCTATCGACAAAATAGAGGAAGCTTTGGCTTTATACCGTCTTGCAGCATCGATGGTTTCAGGCGATATAGACATTTTTATGGGATTGGCTGATATGAATCATATGATGGCTAAAGCGGTTAAGATAAGTAAAGATATTAACAGTATTGAGAAGCGGGAACTGATAAATCTTATTATCAGTTCAGGAACTCAGGCGGATAATAGAGAAAAAGCGTCTGCATTGGCGGATAAAATAATCAATCAAAGAGATTCTAATCAGATTGGAAGTTTGGAGGATCTTGAGTTTTTGACTCCCCAGCAGATGGAACGCTTAAGAAGTGTTGGGGTTGTGGCATCGGAGAACAACTCGTTTTTCTATGAGAATCACGCAAAAACTCTCGACTCATTGGTATTGTCTTTATTTGAAGAGATTGATGATGTGGATGTTGACGAACTTAATAGACTTAAAATCCGTCAAATAGAAACGATGCTTGCAGGGGGCTATTACGATTCTGATAAAGTTGTCTCAATGCTTGATGATATCAAACTTGATGATATGGAAGATGATGATCTAAAACAGTTGTATAAAGATAAAATAGAGTTTTTTAAACTGAAGGCTGTTGTGCAGAAACAAAGATTCTCCGAAGAAGAAAATGCCATGGGTTTATTAAA
>CAZFUR010000161.1:0-5448 GCA_964522245.1 uncultured bacterium
CACGCAATTTCTATCGCAGCAAGCTACGGGGAATTATACCCTACAGGATTAAACTTGTATCGATAATCCCTGTGCGCAAAAATATATCTTCGACTGGATTGATTGATTATCGCTCTTCTGGTGATCCATCTTCTTCTTTTTTTAAACCCGATATACTCCCCCAAGGTCGACCATTCATAAATTTTATCCGACCGTACAATCCCCGATAAGTAAGGAACCGCATGAATGTAAAACGATAACTCCACGGCATTATAATTTTTCTCAACCTTTACTATATCAGTTTGTTGAAAAATAGAACCTGGGAAAAGCGATTTGTCCTCATTGCGTATCTGTTTGGAGTAAGTCCTATGCAGGTATTTTAATATCTCCGATACGTATTTATCGTCTGCTTCCAGTATTAGATGGTAATGCGTGGGCATTATTGTAAACAGGTGTATATAACAAGAAAATTTTCTTTTCGCCGTTTCCAAAATATTTAAAAACTTATCAAAATGAGCTTTTTTGTAAAAAATATCCACACAACGGTTGTGGGAATTTATGTAAAATAGAGTCGACATAACGGAATTCCGATAACTTTATATTAACAACATCAAGATATTTTTTAGTTTTTGTTTGAACTTTAATGATAAATTTTTAATAATAAGACTCTGTTCTGTTTAAATCTATAAAAAAGGTATTTCGGCGAATGACAACAATAAACGATTACATTAAAAAATATAGCTCTCCATTGTCAAGTGATTCAAAAGTTTTATCTATTATTCTAGCCGCCGGACACGGCAAAAGAATCAAATCAGAGACCTCTAAAATGTTGCATACTATATGGAATAAACCATCCATAACACGAGTCACCGACGCCGTAAAAGAAGGGTTGGACAACAAAAATCAGATTATTGTAGTCGGCAAGAAAGCGACAGAAATAATGGATACTCTAGGTATTCAGGAAAACACCTCTTATGCGTTTCAAAAACAACAAAAAGGAACAGGGCATGCCGTTAGAGTAGCTCTTGAAAATATTCACAACCCTCAAATACTCAACAATATAGAAACTGTTTTTATATTTCCGGGGGATATGGGGCTTATAAACGCAGAAGAAGTAAACAAAATAAAAAATGACTTCTTCCAATCGGATTTTGACATGATCGTAATGAGCGGATCTTATGAAGGCAACCCTTACGATAACTACTATGGCAGAATAATAAAGGTACCGCCAAAAGATATAAACGACAATCCCTCGCCCCACGCCGGAGAAGTAATAGAGATAATGGAGTTCAAAGACGTTTTAAACGTTGATGACGAAAAGGGGTACACAATCACTCACCGAGGATTGGATTATAATTTTTCAAAAATACAACTGCTGAAAATCACCGAATTCAACGCCGGTGTCTACGGGTTCAAGATGAAACCGTTGCTGGAAAATATATCAAACCTAAACCCCGATAACACCCAACATGAGCTGTACATCACCGATCTTGTATCCATTTTAAATAAATCAAACTACAAGGTAGGCGTATCAAGAGCGGAAGATAACACATCCGTAATTGGATTCAATTTGAAAAGTGTTCTAAAAACTATGGGATCTATAGCCAGACAAAGAGTATACAACAAACTCAAGGATATAATCACCATAGTAGACGAAGAAGACTTTTTTATCGATGATAAGGTAATTGAGAGAATTATGGCTCTGGATGAAAAAGGCAAAGCGTTGGATATTGTGATCGGAAAAGGCGTGCGACTAGGCGAAGGAGTTCATATCAGCAAAGGAGTGAGAATAGACAATCACACCCGCATCGAAGGTCAGGTATTTATCGATGAGCATACCTATATCGGCTCTGATTGTTCTATGAACAACTATACCGACCAAAAAATATCTATCGGAAAACATTGTCAATTTTTGAACGATACCGTTATAAGGGGCAATGTGACAGTAGCAAACAACGTACGCATTGAATCGGGTGTACGGATAACAGGTAGCGATGAATATCCTGCCACCATAGAGAAAAATGTACTGATAAAGGGAATCACATATATATTCGGATCATACGTTGAAAGAGATGTAGAAATTGAGCATTCTCTGTTAAAAAGGAAAAGGGTTGAACGGATAGTGAGAAAAGACGGATCTATACAACCTATACGTTATTGCCTGCCGTTGCCGATCGGATTAGATTCACTGGTTGATCTGGAAGATTAAGACGACATTGCCTGTAAACGGTATATATCGCCTACCCCCTTTAAGGTGAGGTTTTTATCGTAGATTTTCCCCTCCGCCCAATCCTGTTTCCAAAGATTGCTCCATCCGCCTGTGACGATTACGGTTAGATCGTTAGATAAATCTTTTTTTGCCTCATCAATCAAACCGTCAACCAACACTTTATAAGCAGAATATACACCGCATAGGATAGATTCTTCGGTAGAATTGCCCCATTTTTTTTCGATTTTAGAAGTCACCGTTTTCGGCAATCTGTCTGTACCTTGAGCCAACGCCATAGACGATAATGCGGGACCGGGAAATATAATCCCCCCTTTGAAAGAACCGTTTTTATCTATCAGATCAATCGTCAAAGCCGATCCGATATCGACGATAATGCCTGCCGTTTCATATCTTTGCCTGAAAGCCACAAGGTTGGCAAACCTATCCACTCCCAAAGAGGATTTTGGCTCATAGAATATTTTTACTCCGACATTCACTGCAGAATCTATCTGAAAAACAGGTATTTCCCTAAAAATTTTGTCAAAATATTCTAGCATTGGATCATACACACAAGCGACCGCTAACTTTTTTTCAGTTTCCGCCTGCTCTATCCAAAGGTTTACCTCTTTGATTAAATCATCTATTGAGATATCCCGATGACAAAACGCCTCACAACGGGATATCTTTTTATCTTCATAAATACCTAGATGAATATTGCTGTTACCGATATCGACTACTATCATAATATTTTTATATCACCCGAATAAAGTTTAATAAGATCGTCCTGCCCATCAACCTTGACAGACAAAGCACCGTCTTTCAGTATATCATCAACGACTCCTACAAACGGAACATTTTTTAGTTTAAAACTAACAGATTTACCTTTTGTGGCACATCCGGATTTCCATTTTGTGAAAATAGTATCAAAATCACCGTTTATGAATTTTTCGTAATAAAAATCCAATTTTGATATGACCTGCCTGAATACCTGCAACCTGTCGACAGGATGAGTGAACATAGCCAACGAGCCCGCATTTTTCAAATCCTCTGAGAAATCCTCCGCCGATTGCCCTATATTTATACCGATTCCAACGACAATATACCTCACCAAATCCGCTTCGGCACTCATCTCTGTTAAAATACCTGCGATTTTTTTATCTTCCAGATAGATATCGTTTGGCCACTTAATATCAACACCAATTCCAACAGACTCCATCAGGGCTTCAGCCAAGCTCACCGCCGCAAACATTGTAAACCTATACGCCTGTACAGGTCTGATAGAATCAGGTTTTAGTACAACCGAAAACAAAATAGTTTTGCCCTTAATTGATTCCCATCGCCTGTTGAACCGCCCTCTGCCTGATAACTGTTGTTCCGCAACAATGATAGTTCCGTCACACAGGTCATCTGCGATTCTCATAGCTTCACTGTTAGTCGACTCTATGATATCGTGATGGATTATCCGTCTGCCTACACGTTTCAGATCTAAACCGTATGAGACCAGTTCAGGATAAAGACAATCCGGCACACCTTCAAGCCTGTAACCCATTTTAGGATCGGATTGGATGTCGTACCCTCTTTCTTTCAACGACGATACATGATTCCACACAGCCGTTCTAGAGAGCTTTAGCCTACTTGCAACCTCCGATCCGGAAACCCAATCGTTGGCAAGAAGAGAATGGATAATAACCTGTTTTGTCAACATAATTTCATATCCAAAGAGATATCCACCGCCCGATAAGAATATGTCAAAGCACCCACGGAAATACCATCTACTCCGGTCAAAGCAACGTCTCTTACCGTATCAAGAGTAATCCCGCCTGACGCCTCAAGAAACGCTTTGCCTTTTGCTAAGGATACAGCCTCACACAAATCAGGTATCGAAAAATTATCCAGCAAGATGATATCAGGCTCAGACGGCAAAAGTTGCTTTAACTGACCAATAGTATCAACCTCAACCTCAACTTTCAGGCTCGGCTTATACGATCTGGCTTTTCGGATAATAAGATCGATATCGGATCTAAAATTCAAGGCGGCAACCGCAATATGATTGTCTTTGAAGAGGAATCTATCATACAAACCGAACCTATGGTTTGTACCGCCTCCTACTCGCACGGAATATTTTTCAATAAACCTGAGTCCCGGCGTAGTTTTGCGTGTATCAAGTATAACCGCATCAGTGCCCTCAACCTCTTTGGTGAATTTGCCAGTCAAGGTAGATATCCCGGACATTCTCTGTAAAAAATTAAGAGCGACCCTCTCACCCGTCAAAATGCTTTTGGCAGAACCTTCAACAGTCATCACACAATCATTTTCGCAAACAACAGATCCATCATTAACCATAACGCTCAAGCGCAAAGAATCATCGACCTGTTTAAAAACCTCATCAACCACAAACACACCGGACAATATAAACTCCTCCCTAGCCACAAAAGAAGCCACAGCCCTAATATCTTCTAAAACGGATATTTCCGTCGTAACGTCTCCGCTCCCAACATCTTCAATCAGAGCCGTTTTAACCACGTCACGCAACTTATCTTTGTCCACAGCAAACAATTTCCGATACCCCTCATTTGACTTTATAGCTACCGATCGTATATAATCAGCAAAACTCCCGAAATTCTAACAAACATGATAAACTTATGCAAGAATCTTCAAAAAACCGTTTAAAAACTATACTGATCTGTTTAGTCATCACACTTCCGGCAGTGGCTATCAGATTACTCAACGTTATTAACTTCAATATGTTCCGAGGCTTTGACGCATCGGCACACCTTAAGTATATCATCTATCTAGCGGAAAACTCCTCCTTACCACCCGTAACGCTCAGCCTAGAAACCTATCAACCGCCTCTGTACTATCTGCTCTCATCGGTTATATGGAACTTATCCATACCAATCAGTGAGAACACGGCGTTTATCGCGTTGAAGGCGTTTTCAACGATACTAGGTCTGTTTTCTATTGTTATCAGTCTAATTATTATCAAAAAAATATCTAAATTCTACCCAAATACCTATTTAGTCATTTTAGCCTTTATGCTTTATCTGCCAATGCACCTGTATATAAGCCCTATGATAGGCAACGAGACACTATCATGTTTCCTGATCTGCCTGACCCTCTACATTTTTATAAAAATAATTATGAAAAATAGTTTTTCTCTAAAAGAATCGTTAACGGTAGGCTTTTTTTGCGGATTAACATTATTGACAAAATATACAGGCTGGACGATTTTCGCTACAATAGTATTGTCATGCTTGATC
>CAZFUR010000162.1:0-5444 GCA_964522245.1 uncultured bacterium
ATAATATCTCCGAGGGATTATTAACCAACATAAAAGAAAAATCAACGAATATATCTAAACTAGATAATAAATCAGGATGCTTATATAAAAAAGTGTGTAGTCTGGATACGCTGATAGAGTTTTTTTAATCTATGAAATAAACCTATCAAAGAAATACGACAGCAAAATATCCTGTAAATTTTTAGAACATCATTATTGACTCGGATAAATTTATCTGATATCATTCGGCGATCGTTAAATTGAGGCTTTTTTATAGGATATCTAAAGAGTATGGAAGTTGATTATAAGAAGACGTTGAACTTACCTAAAACCGATTTCCCTATGAAGGCTAATCTGACTCAAAAAGAGCCGATTATGCTGAAAAAATGGAATGAGGAAAAACTAAACGATAAATTCTTTAAAAACAGAGTCGGCAATAAAAAATATATCCTTCATGACGGTCCTCCGTACGCAAACGGACACATTCACTTAGGTCACTCGCTGAACAAAATCCTCAAAGATATCATAATAAAGTACAAAACTATGCAAGGATATGACGCTCCTTACATACCCGGTTGGGACTGTCACGGACTACCTGTGGAACATCAACTATTTAAGGAACTAGGGCTTACAAAACACCAGATAGATCAGCTTAGATTTCGTAAAAAAGCGGCAAAATACGCAGGGAAATTCGTAAAAATCCAATGTGAGGAGTTTAAAAGGTTAGGTATATTTGCCTCTTGGGATAAACCGTATCTAACCCAGAATTATTCTTATGAGGCAACGATAGCGCGCGTATTCGGTGATTTTTATCTCAAAGGTTACATATACAAAGGTCTCAAACCGATATACTGGTGCGGTTGTTGCGAAACTGCTTTAGCTGAGGCAGAAGTGGAATACGACAATCACGTCAGCCCATCAATATACGTCAAGTTTAAAATTAAATCCGACAAAAACAACCTTCTGAAAGATTACACCGATACATCTTTTGTGATATGGACAACGACTCCATGGACGCTTCCCGCTAACTTGGCAATAGCTCTAAAAGATGACTTCGAGTATTCTCTTATATCCACGGATAAGGGTATTTTCATTATCGCTAAAGAACTCATAGATAATTTTACGGAGAAAATATCCGTATCAAAATATGAAGTATTGAAATCGTTCATGGGAAAAGAACTTGAAGGGATCATAACACAACACCCTTTTATAGATCGTGAATCCCCCATCATTCTTGCAGACCACGTAACCCTAGAACAAGGCACAGGCGCCGTACACACCGCACCGGGTCACGGACAAGACGATTATGTCGTAGGAATGAAATACGGATTAGAGATACTTTCGCCTGTGACAAATCAAGGCAATTTTATAGATACACTACCATTATTCGGGGGCAAACAGGTTTTTGAGGCAAACAAAGAGGTGATCGAACATCTGAAATCAATAAACGCTCTTCTTTTCACCGAAAACATAAAACATTCATATCCTCACTGCTGGCGATGCAAACAACCTGTTATATTCAGGGCAACCGAACAATGGTTTATAAAAGTTGACGAACATAACATGAGGAACATCGCACTTGAGAAAATACGCCAAACAAACTGGATCCCCGCAACAGGAGAAAACAGGATAACCAGTATGGTAGAGAATCGACCAGATTGGTGTCTATCAAGACAACGGTATTGGGGTGTCCCTATACCTGTATTCTACTGCAAAGGTTGTAGAAAAGATATTTTAACGAAAGAGACAATCGATAATGTTGAAAAACTTTTTATGCAAGAAGGCGCGGACGCTTGGTTTTCTCATCCGCCCGAAGACTTTGCGACCGATATGGTATGTCCTGAATGCGGTGGAAAAGAATTTGAAAAAGAAACCGATATCATCGACGTTTGGTTCGACTCAGGCGTCAGCCATCAGGCGGTGATCGGACTTAGAGACGAATTAACCTACCCTGCCGATCTGTATCTTGAAGGCAGCGATCAACACAGAGGATGGTTTCAATCTTCTCTTCTTACCGCAGTAGGATGCAATAACACCAGCCCATTCAAAACAGTTCTGACACACGGTTTTATCGTGGACGGTGACGGCAAAAAGATGTCAAAATCTATGGGCAACGTTATATCTCCCGACGACATAATCAAAAAATACGGTGCGGATATATTAAGACTCTGGATCGCTTCTGTGGATTACACGGGAGATATCAGAATCTCTAATGAAATTATAACCCAACTATCCGACGCGTATCGCCGAATAAGAAACTCTTTTAAATATCTTATGGGAAACATCAACGATTTTGATCCTGAAAAAAATACTGTTCCTTATAATTCTCTAGACGAAATAGATAGATGGGCATTAAGCAGAATAGAAAGTTTAGGAGCGAAAGTTACGTCTTTATACGATAATTTTGAATTTTACAAAATATTTCATGCGATTCATCATTTTTGCGTCGTGGATTTAAGCTCATTTTATCTGGATTCCCTGAAAGACCGTATGTATACGGCAAACCCAAACGACCCTTTAAGGAGGTCTTCCCAAACGGTAATATATAAAATTACGGATTATCTGGTCAAGATGCTTGCGCCTATACTTGTTTTTACTACCGAAGAAGTTTTTTCCTATTTTAACAAAAATACTTCTACTCAAAATAGTATCCATCTTTCAGACTGGCCAAAGTTCAATGAGAAATTAATCGATAATGGACTTGAGGAAAAATGGGACAAAATACTTGAACTGAGAACAGAAGTCCAAAAAGTACTGGAACATTTCAGAAAAGAGAAGCTGATAGGAACATCTTTGGAAGCTAAAGTCGTTTTATATTCAGATTCCCCTGAATATCTAAAATTTATCGAAGATAATAAAAACATATTGAAAACCGTATTTATTGTCTCACAAGTAGAATTGTCTGATACCATTGACGGAAAAAAGGATCTTTTTACCCCGGAGAAAATCAAAGATATTAAAATTTATGTTGAAAAAGCCGATGGTACTAAGTGCGTTAGATGCTGGAACTATACGGACGATGTCGATTCTGACAGAAACTATCCGAAAATATGCGCAAGATGTGTAAACGCAATTAAGAACATTTAGAATATATTGGAGGACAAATAAAAATGACACCTGACCAGTTAGATTACTTTAAGGAGAAACTGATAGCACAAAAAGAAAGAATTATGAGTGATCTGGATCACCTTAAAGGTGCATCGTTAAATAACTCCAGAGAGTCTTCGGGCGATTTATCCGGTTACTCTTTTCACATAGCCGATCAAGGCACGGATAATTTTGACCGTGAATTCGCTATAGAACTTGCCGCAAATGAACAAGAAATATTATACGAAATAGACGATGCCTTAGAAAGAATATTGAACGGTTCTTTCGGAAAATGTGAGGGATGCCCTAAAGAGATAGGTATCAACAGGCTGGAAGCACTCCCTTTTGCTCGTCTTTGTATCGAATGTAAAAGCAAGGAAGAATCACGAGGAAAACAATAGATGTTGTTTTTTCTTGTTGCAACGGCTGTTCTTCTCCTTGATCAAATCAGTAAATATTTTGCGGTAAAACACCTCGCTTTTGATGCTCCTGCACAAGTTATAGATGGTTTTTTTGACTTGGCCCTTGTTTATAATCCCGGTGCCGCCTTCGGTATATTCGCAAACCAACGATTACTTTTTTTTCTATTCACAGTAATTTCAATTGCTGTTATATTCTATGTCACTGCCAAACATACGAAAGGCAAAAAAGGACTCAATCTGATTATCGGAACAATATTAGGTGGTATTTTAGGGAATTTCATGGATCGAATACGATTGGGGTATGTTGTGGATTTTCTGGATTTTCATATAAGAGGTTACCATTGGCCGGCTTTCAATGTTGCCGACTCGGCAATATGTATCGGAATAGGAATTCTGGCTATTCTTATCATTAAAGATAAAAAATAGGAGTTTCAGATGCATTACCGCCTATTTCATATAGGACAGATAAATATCTATTCATATGGATTTATGGTTGCATTAGCTTTTATAGTAGGTATTTATATCGCCGCGAATCGTGCCAAGAAATTAGGGGAAAATTATCAGAACATTTATGACCTGTGTCTGTATTTGATGTTCGCCTCCATAATTGGCGCAAGACTCACTTATGTTTTAACTAATTGGGAATATTATCGGAATAACCCTGTAGAAATAGTTATGGTTAACAAGGGTGGATTAGTTTTCTACGGCGGGCTGATTTTAGCCGGCATAGTATCAATTTTGTTCCTTAAAATAAAAAAATTAAACGTCTGGAAATATTTCGATATCTTGTCACCTTCTATCGCAATAGGACACGCACTGGGAAGAGTGGGATGTTTTTTAAACGGCTGTTGTTATGGAAAGTTAGCGAAAAATTCTGTTGTCGGAGTAAAATTTCCAAAAGTAGTAGATTCACTAAACAACGCTACCTCTTTTGGAAATATCATAGGTTCTCCACCATTTTTAGACCATCTGCATAACGGATTAATCACGGAAAACAGTGTTTGTTCTCTTCCTGTCTACCCTACTCAGATTTTCTCTTCTTTGATGAATTTTTCGATTTTTTTGTTTCTGATTTTTTTGTTCAAAAAAAGACGGTTTAACGGTCAGATCTGGTGTGCACATACAATGCTGTATGCCGTCGGGAGATTTTCTATCGAATTTCTGAGAGGAGATAATCCTCTTATACCGCCTTTGAATCTTACTCTTTCTCAGCATATAGCGATATTTCTTTTTTTACTGGGATTATTTATGTATATTTATCTTTGTACAAAACAGAAAAAACAACCTATCTAAAAACAGGTCGTATGCAAAAGATAATAGAGTTCGTCGTAGACTATAACGTGTCGCGACAGAGGTTGGATACTCTGTTGACCGATAGATTCCCCCAATATACACGATCATTGATCAAAAAATGGATCGATGGCAATAATGTCACCGTAAATTCTCAATTCGTAAAACCAAGCTACCGTACAAGAGAAAACGACTCGATAAAAATAACCATCCCTGCGCCACAGATTATGACAATTCCGGCTCAACCGATACCGTTATCGATCATATTTGAAGATAACGATATTGTCGTCATAGATAAATCGCCCGGAATGGTTGTGCATCCGGCACCGGGAAACTACGATAACACTCTTGTAAACGCTCTATTGCATCACTGCAAGAACTTGTCTGCCATAAATGGAGTACTTCGCCCCGGAATAGTACACAGATTAGACAAAGATACGACAGGAGTAATTATTGTAGCCAAAACTGATCCAGCTCATAAAAATCTTGCCAATCAGTTTGCAAACCGCACAACGAAAAAAACATATCTCGCCATAGTATCAGGTATAGTAAAACACCCAAAAAAAAGGTTGATAGAATCGTTGACGGGACGTCATCCTGTAAACCGAAAAAAAATGTCTGTGCTAAAAGACAGAGGCAAAAAAACCGTAACGGAATTTAGAGTTT
>CAZFUR010000163.1:0-5380 GCA_964522245.1 uncultured bacterium
TAACACGACGAGTATTGTCATTATATTAAATTTGCGTTTTTGATATAAAAACAGTTTTTTCAGTACCAGATCAAAACTCAATCCGAACAGAATAAGGTACGAAGACGATATAACCAGAAGGTATCTTGAGTAGAGCGGATATTTCATAATCGATATTAAAGAATCGTATCCCACAACAAATAGCAAAATAGAGAAAACGCCTGAAAAATAAAGGACCACATGTTTGCGCCTATTTCTCAAAATATCCACGGTATATATTATTCTTGCCAGTGCGATAGCGACAAAAGAAAAAATAGTCGTAAACCAGTTGCCCGTAAAAAATTTCTCAAACTTAAGCCATTCCATGATCTGCATAGAATTTTCCGCATGGGTAAAAAAACGTTTCTTGTAAATAGCTAAAAATATCCCCAACCCCTTATCCGATATAAACGCCGCCCACAATAGAAGGGGGATAACTATAACCAAAAAACCTAGTGCAATTTTCTTCAAGTCTCTAGTGTAATGAGTGAACCTCAGATAAAAAAATATCCCGTAAAGCGGTAGAAAAAATATAACGGATTGTTTTGTCGCCAGAGCCAGTCCTATAAAAATACCCGTGACGATAGGTATCCTGTAAATCAAAGTCAGCAGAGCCGCCAGACATAGAAAAACGCATGTAGTTTCCGCAAAACCGGTTGGAGCGTACAAAATCTCAAACGGTGATAATGCCAGAAAAAAACCTGCCCATAGAGCGGATGTTTTCCTGCCCAAATTGAGAGCTATCAGCATTGCCAGCGGTATCATCAGTATACCCATGATCAAGCCTACAAACTTTACCGCTTGATCGTTCGGACCTAGCAGAAAAATGAATACGCCTGTCAGAAAATGAAATATAGGTGGTTTATCCAGCCCCGGCATATCGCATAAAATATTATAGTTGCAACCTATATCCGCCGACCAGTTTGCGTACAGTGCTTCGTCTATGTGCAGTGAATCGTGGGTACCGAACGCAACGATTCTAAAAAATGCTCCGAGAACAACGATTGTTATCAACGCCGGTTTATAGATGTTCCTAAAATCTGTCTGTAATCGTTTTAGGAAATAGTTGAGTTCAAATATTATATTTCTAATCAAGACACAAACCCCTTAAGTTTTAGTACTGTATTGAAAAAAAAAAGTGAGAAAAAAGCAAGCATTTAATTGAAATAAATCATTGCCTGTTTGATATTTGTTACAAAATATCCGTGAAATGAATAAATAAACTAAAATATTTACAGGTTTTGCCGAACTAGTCAACAGTTGGTATTGTGTAATTTATGCAGATAACCTTCGGGAGACAAATATTATGGGTGAACGGCTACCTTTTTATCGCAGGCAGTATCTTGTTAATAAAAAGCTCCAGTTCCAGATCTCGTTTGTGATGGTTTTAGAGGTTGCTCTGGTTACTTTTTCTTTGAGTTTAATTCTTGTTTACATTAACGATTATTATCTTGGTTTGATTACCTATTTCATAGGTTCGGCGGAAGCGGAACAGATATCGTTATCCGAGATAAGTCAAGGGATGTACTTTTTTCTTATTGGGGGAGTCATATCGACGAGTATCATCTTCTCGGTGATAGGTATTTTTCTAAGTCACAGAGTGGCAGGACCGTTATTTAGGCTAAAGAAACATATGTCTTTCGTCAGAAACGGCAACTATTCTCATGAGATAAAGTTTCGCAAAAAAGACCAACTGCACGATATGGCAGATTCTTTCAATGAGATGGTTATGTCTTTGGATATCAGAAAAGAGATCGGTATTTTGTATATAGAACGATTAGAGAGAATTCTGAACAAGATGATATCTTTTAGCAAAGAAACAAAAAGCGATTATTCCGATGAGCAGATGCAAAAATGTTTTGAAGAGTTTCAATCTGTTCTGGCTGATCTCAAAGAGCACAAAACTTTTATCTATGATGAACCTGCACAAGAGACGGAGACACGATCGGAGAAGGTTAGTGTCTCACAAGTAACACGGGTATAGCCGTCAGACCCGTCCTTGATTGTTGAATCTAGTTACCGTATCTTTCATCGGTCCGAACCCTTTAAAGAGAACGCCTTTTTTACGCAGTTTATCCAAAAGCATAAAAAATCTGTACTTTTCGTTGTAAAAAGATGCACCGTTAACTAGGCATGAATCGATTTTGATGAGTTTTCTTTTGTTCAGCTGTCGGCGTATTTTTCTGACGATTTTATCTTTTGGGGTTTTGGGGTCAAACATGAAGATATAGTTGAATTGTTCAGGTTTGTCATTGTCGAGTTTTTCTGATATAACCTTAAAACCGTCGGGATAGGTTCTGTTGTCACATACAAATTTGGGCAGGTCAATTTTTTTTGCGGTTACGATACCGTCTTGGTTTTTCGGTTGTTCTGCTTGAACAAACAGTAACGCTAAAGGCAACAGTTTTGCGGCGATAGGCAATAATCTCATGACCACCGCTACCGTTCCGCCAAGAATATAAACTATCAATTTGAAAGGGAGAACCAAAAGTTCGCATCCCGACAACATGGTCGCCGAGAAAAAAATAGATATGACTAAAAGAAAATTTCTGAAAAATCTCATGACGGCACCCATGCTATCAGATGAAAAGCTAAAATTCAATAGATATATAACCGCCGATAGATTAAAGTTGTGAGTGTTTGAATAAAAAATTTGATATAATCGTCATTGTGAATTACAATCGCAAAGTTCATTTAAATAAAAAGGAGAAATATATCGATGGAATTTAAACGTAAGTTTTGTGGTATCAGTAAAGCGTTGGTTGCGCTTTTGTGCGTTCAGTGTCTGTTGTTGTCGAGTGTTGTTGTAAATTGTTCTGTGGCGGTTGCCAAATCGGATAGGTCGGATATTTTTGTCCAAACCTCGGCGGATATGGACAAGATAGTTATCCCTGCAGATTTCGGTAAGATCGATCGGGAATACGAAGGGTTGGAAGATCAATTGATCGTCCATATTCAGGATGTTCATGTCAATTATGAGGCGCAGAAAAATATCTCTGAAATATTGACTACTCTTGTCTGCGAAAACGGTATAGAGAAGGTTTGTCTTGAGGGTGCGCAAGGTCCTTTCATGTTGAATAGGTTTCATGTTTTAAAAGATAGGGCAGTCAGAGAAAAAATAGCGGATTATTTTATGAAAACAGGTAAACTTACCGGAGCGGAATATCTTTTTTATGCCAATGAGTTGCCGGGGGTGTTGATGGGGGTAGAAGACAGAAACGTTTTTATGGAAAATTACCGTGCTTTCAGAGAACCGTTGAAGTTTAAAGATGAGTTCGCAAAGTATTATGACGGAATAAAAAAGGCGCTGAAAGATATCAAAGCGAAAATATATCCGGCGGAGTTGATGGAGATTGATCGGTACGAATCTGATTTGGATGACGGCAAAATTACCCTTATAGGGTTTTGTAATTATCTGAAAGACTTGTTAATCGCCAGAGGGTTTGTTCTGAAAGATTACAAAAATTTTGCCCGTATGATAATGATAAAACATGTTGAGTCGGGTATAAACTTTGATCTGGTTGACAGAGAGCGTATGGGGCTTTTAAACATGATCGGAATGAGGTTGAATGAAGACGAAATATCTGATATCCGACAGGTCAGTATAGATTTTAAAAATGAGCGTATCACCTCAGACGACTATTACAAATATCTAAAACGGTTATCCGTTCAAAAAGAGGTTGATATATCGAGGTTTCCCAACATTGCTTTTTATTTTAAATATTTGGAAATGTACAGTGCTCTTGATGTTGCGAAACTTATGCGGGAGAAAGATGAGTTATCGAATAAACTCAAAGAGATGTTATTCACCTCTGACGACCAGCGTTATGTGGATAAAATATCGGATGATATCGATCTGATCAGAAATCTGTTTGCCCTAAGAGTTTCCAACGATGAGTTTGCTATTTATACAAAAATTAATTAAGGAATTTCCGCGGAATCTATCGAGACGGAAATAAAAAATATTGCGAAGAAGAACGGGTTGACCGTTGACTTGCCTAAATCTTTTCGTTTTGAAGATAAATTCGACATCATGGATAATTTTTATAAGTTGGCTGAAAAAAGAGATAAATGTTTATTCGACAATACTTTAGCATTTATGATGAAAGATGATTCCAATACAGCCGTGCTCATCTCCGGTGGGTTTCATACCAGAGGGATGACCGATATGATGAAAGAGCGAGATATATCGTATCTGGTAGTTGCTCCGTCAGTCACCCAAGAACACAATTACGGTAAATATATATCGAACATGCTCGGAGACGGGGATATAGTCGATAAACTTTTTACGTTACCGATACCTGAGCAATCTGCTATTCCGCCTTCTTTGAGCGGAGCGGAGAATCCTTTTGTGTTGCCAAGGCAACAGATTCTGATAAATAGCTCTGTTTTGTTAGACGTAACTTTGGAAATAGGTAAAATAATAAATGAGAATATTGATCTTACGGATAAAAGCAGACTTATCCCTAAAGATATTCGGAATGTCGAGAGTATGCTTGGCGGACAGGATTATCTTAACAAGATATCCGATACATTGGGTGTCGGTAATATAAAGGTGGATTACCAAAATATCCGTGCCGAGGGTGGCAACAAGGCGGTGCTGATAGTTCCGATCAGAATATTTGATCTTCAATTTCGGGTTGCGATTGTTGATCCGCAGTACGATATAAAGAAAATACCATCTAGGATGATGGCTGATTTGACTGCTAGGTCTTTGGCGGTGAAAGAGGTTGCTGAATTAGGTCTGACAATATTTTTTGAAGGTACCGTTCCTATGGACGATAACGTGGTCGATCAGGATCCGTTCATCAATCTGATGAGGCGTCGGTTATTGCCTTCCGAAGATCCTGTTTTGGTTGATGACCTAATGAAGGCGGTCAAGGATACGCAGAAGGCGCAAATCCCTCTTTATTTACTTGGGACGAAAGTTGCCGTCGATGATGCGGGCGAACCTATAGGCAGGATAAAAAGTTACGACAAAAAATCTGCCGGTGATTCCGTGGTGTTCTACAATGTGAACGGTAAAAGTATCATCGGTTTGGCTGAGGCTTTCGGGTCGCCTGCTTTTAAATCGTTTCCCGTGCAGAAAGACCTTAAGGTTTCTCTGTATACCATGACGCCTTATTCGCCTGATTTGCAAGCTAAAATAGCGTTTCCCGGTAAAACGGTGCAGGAGAATTCGTTAGGTAAAGTCATCGGTGATGCGGGTATATCTCAATCTAGAATAGCGGGTAAAGATCGTATAGAGAACGTCACTGTTGCAATAGACGGTAATGTGAGTATTGCTTATGATGCGGATAAACATAACATAATTGAGGTGGAGTCTCCGTCTATGGATAGTTTAAGCGAGGCACCGGGGTAC
>CAZFUR010000164.1:0-5370 GCA_964522245.1 uncultured bacterium
ATACGCTGAATTTGCCCGATGTCAACCCACCGAAAAGAACAGAAAAAAATTGATCGAAGCGGTTTTGCTATCGTCTGAACGGGCGAAAACGATAATCCAAAGCCTGCTTGGGTTCTCAAGGCGAATAGAACCCTTACAAGAACTGGCGGATATCAATAGCGCAGTCGAGGATGTACTTATACTTTTAGAAACAGAACTTAAGAAAACCGATATCACTGTCATAAAAAAATTAGATTTAAATCTACCTAAAATAATTTTTGATGTCGGGCAAATAGAACAGGTAATTCTGAATCTTTTGGTTAATGCGAAACACGCACTGCTTCAGAACAAAAACTCGGATAACAAAAAAATCACCATCAAAACATTTGAGAAAGACAGGTATATAAAAATATCTATCTCCGATAATGGAATAGGTATAAAAAAATCACATCTGGAGAAAATTTTTCAGCCTTTTTTCAGTACCAAAGGAGCTTACGGGAAATCAAAAATACCGGGTACAGGTTTGGGGTTATCGGTCTCTTTGGGAATAATCGAGAATCATCACGGTACTCTGGAAGTAACCAGCAAAGAAAATTCAAAAACCACATTCACCATCTCTATACCTAAAAACTTTAACGCAAAACCGATTGACAAAATATCAAGGCTTGTAAACGATAACTATCGCTCATCAAAGAAAGAAAAACAGATACCGACACCACATCTTTACAAAAAAACAGCCAATATATTAGTAGTAGACGACGAGGAATATCTTCGCAACGCTCTTTGCGACATACTCTCCTCCGAAGGATACAACCTAATACCCGCAGAAGACGGCGAAACGGCTATAAATCTATTCAAAAACAGTCATTTTGACCTTGTTCTGATGGATATAATGATGCCCGGTATCGATGGGTTTGAAACGATAAAAATGCTCCGCGCGATCAATTCGGATATCAAAGTCTTGATCATCTCCGGCTCATCACATTTTATCCCCGTAGACTCGCTCAAAGAACACGACGTACAAGGCGTGGTGTTCAAACCTTTTGAACTGAATAAACTCCTTGCGACAATATGTGAAATTTTAGACAATCCTATAGAAGAAAATATATAATCCTCCGACAATTACGCTTCTATCCCATGCGGGCAATGCCCTTGCCTCATTATATTGTCTTTACCTATTTGATGCACGATACTTTCTCTGAAAACTTTACACCAATCACATCTTTGATCCGTGCCATAACCTGATAACTCTATCGTGAACTGTTGGGCACCGCAATGATCTATTGAAACGGATGACGTAAATGGATAATTTTTCTTATGTGATTTGGTAAAAAGATCCGATATCAATCCTTTTAGATGAGCCTGATCGTAAATAATGTTAAGAAAACATATCATATAACCGTTATCTTCCGATTCAGAATCTATATTTAACCTGCAACAATCTTTAGCGTTTCGTTTTTTCTTGTCTATTTGCGACAATCTGTTCTCAGCGATACGCTCAAAGACAATATCATCTGTTTGAGAAAGCAAGTCCAGATAGAAATCCCTCGCTTCAGACAAGTACCCGTCTTCAATTTTTTTATCGGCTCGTTTTATATCACTACGTGAAACCATATAAAAATTACTCCCAAAAAAACATCTACATGCAGTACTACAAAAAACAACCTGTTGTCTTATTTAGAAAATTGATCCAAATAAAATAAAACCTTCCGAACAAAAATTCGGAAGGCATAAAACCACCACATTCACTCAACTTACCGGAAAAGAACCTCATAAATCCGCCACCGGCAGAATTATCTAATAATCCAGCTTGTCCTGAAGTTTTTTGAAAAACAATTTATCATCTTCACAAACAATATTTAAAAAATCGTTATCCAATTTTTCATCAATTTCTTCTTCAAAGAAATCATTTTCCAGATCAAAAGGAAAATTTTCGCCCGTTTTGTATATCAGAGTCATCATGCACAGAACCGCATTATATCCGCTATCAGATAACAGGTCTCTCATTTCGGAAAACTTGTCAGAATTCTCTACAATCTTCTTCAGAAATTCTTCCAACTCTATAATTCTCCTCTTTATGATATCATCAAACTCCATTTGATCCTCCTGACTATCAACATTGCGCGGAAAAACCGCCGTCTACCCCAACCCACAACGCCATTATATTGCTAATTGTATTTTATTTCAAAACATTTTTAATAAATTTTTATTTCACCATATACTTTAGTCACTTTTTATGACAACACATCCCGTCGCAACCACAAGATATCTCCCTGCCATCATCTCTATGAACAACCGATTTATAAAAAACACCCGCTCTTTTCATAATCCTTGATTTTTTTCCTCTTATCGTGAATAATTAGTAGCCTGATTGGAAAACAGACAAAAGGGAAATATGTCATACAATACTATTGATAACAACGAGTTTAACGAGCTAGAGCGGCTACGCAAACT
This sequence comes from uncultured bacterium, assembly GCA_964522245.1. Taxonomy (GTDB): domain Bacteria; phylum Auribacterota; class Auribacteria; order Auribacterales; family Auribacteraceae; genus CAZFUR01. The sequence continues at coordinate 2,434 of CAZFUR010000164.1, forward strand.
ATCCATCACAGACGAATTAACCGGTCTGTTGAACCGAAGATATTTTTTTAATCGATTATCACAGGAAATAAGCAAATCACAGAGAAAAAAAAGACCGTTTTCCATCTTGATTATGGATGTCGATCATTTTAAGCAGATCAATGATACATACGGACACTTAGAAGGCGATGAAGTCTTAAGAGTAGTCGCCAAAGCGTTGCTAAAAAGCGTAAGAGAAATGGATATTGTCACAAGATACGCGGGCGACGAGTTTATAGCTATCCTTCCTGAAGCGACAAAAGAAGAAGCTCTCCCCGTAGCCCACAGAATACTGGAAGAAACTCAAAATCTTCGATTCATAGATCCTAAAAAGAAGAGTCCATTCAAAGTAGGCGTTTCTCTGGGTATTTCAACATTCCCAAACGACGGAAAAACCGCAACAGAATTGATCGAAAAAGCAGACCACGGATTATACACCGCGAAAAAGGCAGGGCGTAACAGGGTCTGTTTAGCGGACCACTATATTGACGACAATGCGCAAGAAATATCTTTTGCGGGAGTAATCCCAAACTTTATAGGCAGATCGGTGGAACTACACAAACTTCTGGATATGTACAAGACAGCCAGCGACTCTAAATTACAGGTAGTTTTCGTAGCAGGCGAAGCAGGTATAGGAAAAACCAGACTGATACAGCAATTTTTTACGTCTATCCGCAAAGAGAACATTCAGTTTCTGAAAGGGACCTGTTTTGATACAAAAATACCTATGCCGTATCAACCTTTTAGAGAAGCCCTCGCTAATTTCCTAGAACGAGAAGAATACTATACCTATTCTATCTTGAGGAACCTTACGGAATCGGCAAAAATGGAAATACTAAAAGTAATCCCCGGACTCGACACAAAGAGAATGGGTATAAAAGCAAACCTTCCTTTTGAACCGATCCAAGACGAATACAGACTGTTTAACGGCATCTACCAGATATTGAAAAAAATCTCCGAGAGAGGACCTCTAGTGCTTTTTCTTGATGATGTACACTGGGCGGATATAGCATCGCTTGAACTGTTCAGCTACCTTGTAAGAAACTCCCAAAATGACAGAATCATGATATGCCTAACCTACAGGCCAGAAGAGATAACAGACGGAAATATTGAAAAAGGATTCATGGCAAGCATAACACATAAGCTCAGCCGTATACATAAACTAGAACGCATCAGGCTTACTCCTTTTTCAAAAAACCATATCGATGAGATGCTAAAATCTGTTTTCGCTCCAAACGAATACCCCAAAGAGTTATCCGATCTTGTTTTCAACGAAACAGAGGGTAATCCATTTTTCCTAGAAGAGTTGCTAAAATCTATGATAGAAAACGATATTATTTCATTCCATGACGGCAAAATCACTCTCAAACCGACAGAAACTCTTAATATGCCATCCACAATAAGAGACCTCGTCATGGATAGAATCGAAAAACTCGCCGATGAATTACAAGAAATACTTATGACCGCCGCCACAATAGGTCAAGAGTTCTCATTGAAACTTTTATCCGTAATATCCGATAAGAATGAAGGGCATATCCAAGATATTCTAGACAATGGTATAGACACAAACATAATCAAAGAGGATTTCGCAACCAGTGAAGAAAAGTTTTCGTTTACCCATTGCAAAATGAGAGAAGTACTCTATTACGGTATGAGAGAAAGCAAAAGAGAACGCCTACACCTCAAAATAGCCAAAGCAATGGAAAAATTGTATCATCATAATCTGGCTAAACATTACGAAGACCTTGCTCAACATTACTATCTTAGCAGAGACAAACAAAACGCTTTCAAGTATATGATGCTTTGTGGTCAGAAAGTACAAGAATCATACGCAACCCACGACGCCATATCGTATTTCAACAAAACAGTCTCAATTTATGAAAATTTATCTGACAATATAAAAAAAACCTTCAAAAAAGATTATACGACCGTAACACTTGCACTCGGTAAACTTTACAATATTACAGGCAACTACGAACAAGCCTTGTATTGGTTGGATACGGCAGGCAAATTAGATCCAACCCTCCACGAAGTATATCTTAGCTCCGGAGAAGTTTATGTAAAAAAAGGGGCTTATGAAAAAGCTCTGGATAACTTTAAAATCGCCATCTCTAAAACAAATAGTGACAATATTCTAGCCAGTATAGAAACTAATATGTCTTATGTCTATTTCCGCATGAGTGATTTTAATGAATCGGAAAAACTGGCAAAAAAAGCTATAAAACAACTGGAAGATAAAAAAATCTCTCTCGTTTCCGCCGAAGCATATAAAAATCTAGGCACTGTTTATTACGCTAAAGGGATTTTTACTCAAGCCATAACTTTTTACTCGAAAAGTCTGGAAATATCTACCCTGCTTAACGACAAAAGAGCTATCGCCAACTCCTATAATAATTTGGGTAGCGTTTATTATCGGCAAAATGAGTATGATAAAGCAATCGATCATCTTGAGAAATGTCTGGAAATACGCAAAGAAATAGGTGATAAATCCGGAATCGTATACTCATATAATAATATCGGTAACGTTTATTACAATAGAGAAGAATACAAAAACGCAGAAAAATATTATCTGCAATGCCTCAACATCAGCGAGGAAATAGGCGAACAAGCCGCAATAACAGCCTCACACAACAATCTCGCTAACGTCTATCTGGCAAAAGAAAACTTTAACGCCGCTGAAGACCATTACAAAAAAAGCCTTGCTATCAGTGAAAAAATAGGTGAAAAATCAGGCGTGGCAAGAGCATATACGGGACTTGGTAACGTCTGCATAAACAAAAATAAACCTAAACAAGCATACGGGTATTATGAAAAATGCTATGAGATAAGAAAAATTATAGGCGATAATTCAGGCATGGCTTTCGCAAGCATACATATGGCCTTCTCATCAATATCGTTGGGTGATTTTAAAAAGGCCGA
>CAZFUR010000165.1:0-5353 GCA_964522245.1 uncultured bacterium
CAAATACGCCTTTGCCAGACCAATATACGCAGAAAAAACCGATTTATTCCCATGTAAAACAGATTTATACTCATAAATATAACCATCAATGTTTTCTTTCAAATAAAACTCCTCTTTTGTCAAAAGCGGATTAATAAAACGATACCCATGCTGAACTATTAAATCCCTGTATTTTTTTGAGTCACGCAGATAAACTAAAGCGGTATCATCAAAATAGACCAACCTCCACTGTTTAGAATGATACAAATACCGATGTAGATTGATATCGTTTTCATCAAATCGAACAAAAATAATATCAAACGAATATTCCTGATCGAGTTTCTCGAATACCGATGGCACAACAAGCGATCTACGATAATTTTCGTACAGATTTTTGTTATAGACATCCGCTCTTCCATCGATAAAAACCTTAAAATTTCTATATATCAGATATCCACCAAACAGATATGTATTAAAAATCTTCCCATTAATATTATTTGATATCAAAAAATCCGATGCCTCAACCGGGACAACAGCCTTATTCACTCCAAACCCGCAACGAGCGACCCCCTCATTATTTCTAGCTATAGGAACCCCGTTCAGATAAAAAAAGAAATTCAAAAATAAAAATATACCCACAACCAATGTCTCAAAAAAATATTTTTTTCTTCCATCAACAAAATAACCATATCCGCCAGAATAATTCTTTACGACAAACGGTAAAGTAGATATTGCCAGAAAAGGTATGTTTCTTTGCGATTTAATCGCCAACAACAAAAAGACAACAAGATACAGCAATTCTCTTGGAAAAATTTTAGTTTTTTTGAAAAAATAAGAACAAAAAACAATACCCAAATATATTTTAAACCATAAAACAAAACACCTATTTTTAAAAAAAGCATCAAACGGCGATAACCATTCTCTGTTCGTGCCAACATATCCTCCTTTAAATATTGTCAAAGGATATATAAAAACATCTATACCGTTCGGATTAAAAAAACAAACCGCTAAAGATAATATCGTGATAAAAAAAACGGTTTTATAGATAGATTTTTCAAAAAAAGAGGAAAGAAGATACAATCCTAACAACAACAAACCAAACAATACTCCGCCATGGAAATTAACCCACAACAAAAACAACAACGGCACAAAATATATTTTTTTGTCATGTTTTAGAGAAAATGATTCAAGCAGGTAGAGAAGAACCGCCATAAACAAAAATGAGAACAAATGTGGTCTGATAAAAAAACGGTGGCGTGACAAAAACAAAAAAAACGTCAAGAACAGAAAAATGACAAAATTGCTATCAGCCCTCAAACGAGCGGTAAAATATAAAACCGCTATAACCAACAACACCAAAAACGCTTTAAACCATATTAAACCGTTGATACCTGTATATTTATAAACCAAAAACAAAACCAATTCAGCCAACCATTCATGAGTCACCCACTTTTCGCCACAAGCGGAAAACGAAAAACTGTCCTCCGAAGGAACCGATTTTTGTTCAGATATCAATTGCCCTGTTTTCAGATGCCACCACAGATCCCCTGAACTGATCGGAGTCAGAGTAAACAGTAAAACCGTCACAACAACAGTACCGATCAAAACAAAAAAAATGTTCTTCTTCGAAACAACAATCCGACTAAATAATTGTGTCAACATACCTGATTCTCTAACAGTAGAATTCTAAGACAACGCATTCTCAAAAGAAGACCAGATATCGTCTTTACCTGTTTTCTTGAGAGCGGAAAACAGCAAACAATCCTCATATTGAAGATTAAATTCCTTCATAATCTCCATACGTTTGCTCATAGCATTATTTTTTGATACCTTATCCGTTTTAGTGATAACAATTAATATCGGTAGATGGTAGTTCTTTGCCCAATAGAAAAAATCCGCATCATTTTTTGAGATATCCCGCCTAACATCCAAGATCAAAACTACTTTTTTCAGATTGATTGCTTCTTTAAAGTAACGTTCAATCAAAAGTTTCCATTTTTTTTTCTCAGATTTTGGAGTTTTAGCATACCCGTACCCCGGTAGATCGACAAAATAGAATTCGTCGTTGATTAGATAAAAATTGATCGACTGAGTCACCCCCGGTCTGCTGCCTACGCGCACTAGTTTTTTTCTGTTGACCAAAGTTCTCAACAAAGATGATTTGCCAACATTAGACCTTCCCGCAAACACTATCTGAGGTCGATCGTAACAAAATTGGTCTGGATTTTTGGCTATCGCATGAATATCGAAAGACTTAACTTTTATCATAAAAACTATTTAACACCCATAATTCATAACGGTATCTTGCAGATCGAATGTTTTTATCAGCAACGCCGCTCTAATCCACATTCCGTTTCGTTCTTGACGCCAATAGACGGCTCTTGGATCGTTGTCTATATCCGGATCTATTTCGTTTCGCCTCGGTAGCGGATGCATAATTACAGCTTTTTCTTTTATTAAAGCAAGGTGTTCTTTTGTCAAGTAACATCCTTTATAATCCACCGTTTCAGATTCACCGTCCAGATCATGTTCGTCTTGTATTCTGGTCATATATATAGCATCGGCAACCGACAACACTTCTTCCAGAGATTCGACTTCACGATAATCCACACCCTTAACCGACAAGAACGATTTGATATCTTCCCTCATTCTAAATTGCGAAGGGGAAACATAAAATATTTTCACATCACTATAATTAGTAAGAAGATAACTCAGCGATCTTACAGTTCTTCCGCGCATAAGGTCTCCGACCATAACGATAGACTTGCCGTCTATTCCACCGATATTCTCAAAAGAGCGTCTCAGAGTATAAATATCCAGCAAAGCCTGAGTCGGATGCTGATCTTTACCTGATCCAGCGTTGATTACAGGAACCGGTCTTTCCGAATTATTCAGAACCCAAGCCGACTTTTCAGCAAATCCCTCCGACGGGTGGCGCATGATTATAACATCCGTATAACTTGAAAAAGTTCTTATAGTATCTTCGGGCGTTTCGCCTTTAACCTCGGAGGAGGTTGAGGAATCTCTCACCTCTGAAACCCTCATTCCCAATATATGACACGCATTCATAAACGACAGAAACGTCCGAGTGGAAGGTTGAATAAAATATAACATAGCTCTTTTATGCGGAAGTAACGATTGAAGCCAAACCATTCCCTCTTTTGTTTTGGCTATTTTGCGTATGGTGTTAGCTATCTCTGATAATTTCTCCAAAAAAGGTCTGTCAAATTGCTGGGAGATCAATACATCATAGATATCTTTGCCTTTATTAAAAAATTCAACTTTTTTCTCCGTATTATAACCGGAAAACTCTTCCCAAGATATTTTTGAGAATTTTACCCCAGCCGATCCCATATTGAGTTCCTTTCTGTTTATACGCTTTATTTTTTATCTCCAAAATGAGAGAATTCCATAGAAAAATTACCCCGTCCCTCAGATAAAGACCTAAGAGAGGTACTGTAGCCAAAAAGAACAGACAACGGCGCTTCGGCATGAACACATTTCAATACATCAGGCGTAACTATGTCTTCGGAATCTTGATAAAATGATATTTCCTGAACCTTTCCGCCCCTAGAGCTCAAATCACCCACAATCTGCCCCGTATATTTGTCGGGAGAAATAACCTCTACCTTCATTATGGGTTCCAATAATTTCGGATTACCTTTTCTCAAAGCGTCACTGAAAGCCATATTTGTAACGGCACAAAATCCCAACTCTGAATAATCCGTTTCATTAAATTTAACGCTACGCAAAAGAACTTTAACATCGGTCACAGGGTATCCGCTTACTACTCCTGAACAAGATGCCTCCATAACGGTTCTTTCTATCCAATCAAATATTTCTTCAGGGATATTTTCACGGTCTTCCACTTTATTCTCATAGAAAAAACCTGTATTTCTGTCAAGCGGTTCAACGGATAATTTAACAACGGCATAGTGTCTTTTTTCTCCGATAATCTTATCGAAAACCTCTTCATGATCCGCCGCAGAATCAATCGTCTCCCGATAAACCACCTGAGGTTTACCCGTATTAACAGCGACATTATACTCTTCCATCAACCTACTTACAACAATGTCCAGATGAAGTTCCCCCATACCCGATATTATCTTTTGACCCGTATCTTCGTCGATTCTAAATTTCAGTGTCGGATCGTCTTGAGACATTTTGTTCAGACAATCCAAAAACTTCTCTTCATCCGATCTTTTTTTAGGTTCAACCGCAAGGGATATAACCGATTCGGGACACAATATTTTTTCCAATATGATAGGATGGTCCAAAGCGCACAAAGTATCACCCGTGACAGCGTTTTTCAATCCCGCAAACGCTACAATTTCGCCGGCATAAGCTTTATCGGTTCGTTCACGTTTATTGGCATGCATATAAAAGATTCTAGCAATCCTATCTTTTGAAGCGGAATTAGCTCTATAAACCGTCTGTCCCTTAGATACGCTTCCCGAATATATTCTAGCGAAAACAAACCTTGAATCTTTATCCGTCACCACCTTAAAAACCAAAGCACAAAACGGCTCTGAAACAGACGGTTTACGAAAAACCGTTTCACCGTCGTCAGGATTTTCTCCTTCTACAGGGGGGATTTGAGCAGGTGACGGCAAATAATTGTTGACCGCATCCAAAACAGGTTGAACACCTTTATTTTTTAAAGCCGACCCGCACATAACCGGAACTATCTGATTTTTTAAAGTAGCAGACCTTAAAGCGTTATGAATTTCTTTATCGCTCGGGTCCACGGAATGAACATATTTCTCAAAAATACCCTCATCGTATTCCGCTAACGTCTCAATCATTTGGTCACGATACTTTTCCGCCTGCACAAGATATTCTTCCGAAATCTCTTTGACAGATACGGTAGCGCCCTCATCTTTCTCCAAATTATAGACCGCTTTCATAGATATAAGATCAATAACACCCTCAAAACAGTCTTCTTTACCGATAGGTATCTGGATAGGTACAGGACAAGCCCCGAGCCTAGATTTTATCATATCGACACAATGATAAAAGTTGGCTCCCGCTCTATCCATTTTATTTACAAAAGCCAATCTTGGAACATTATATCTATCGGCTTGACGCCAAACGGTTTCTGATTGAGGTTGAACACCGCCTCTGGCGCAAAAGATGACCACCGCGCCATCGAGTACACGCAAAGACCTTTCTACTTCTATCGTAAAATCTACATGACCGGGGGTATCGATAATATTCAGTCGATGGTTATTCCAGAAAACAGTTGTAGCGGCAGAAACGATGGTTATCCCACGTTTTCTTTCATCGGGCAAGTAATCCATCACCGTAGTTCCGTCATCGATGGCACCTATTTTATGGGTTTTGTGAGTGTAAAACAGAGCTCTTTCAGTAACCG
>CAZFUR010000166.1:0-5332 GCA_964522245.1 uncultured bacterium
CTAAAAACCTTATCTGATTACGGAATATGCGGAACACACCAAGAAATAAAAGGATATCACTTAGGATGGAACGAATACAAAGATTACCCGGAATACCTTTATAAAAAAAATCTTTTCAGACCATGCAGAGAAGCAACTCTCCTGAAAACCAAATCAAAACAACCACCAACCGATACAAAAAGTCAACCGGGCAACTGATTCAACAATTCACGTAACATCAGGTTGTATTTTTCATCTTCCCTGATATTATCCAGATCCGTATCTGTCTGAAACAGATCGGCATCCGAAAACCCCAAATCAAAGGCTTTGCGCAAAGCATCAAACGCAAGCTCCGTTTTGCGACACAAACTGTAACTGCACGCCAGATTATACCACACCGATTCATCATCAGGGTATTTGCTCGATAAATCTATATCCAATTTCAGCCCTTCCTCATACATACCGATACCGGTATACAGATCCGCCAAAATAAAATACGCCTCATCGTAATCAGGATTGGTTCTGATCAGGTTCTCATAAAAAAACCTCTCATACGATTCATGAGATAAAATAGCCTCATTAAATTCTTTATATCCTTGATTCATCAAAACCCTCTTTATCTGTTTTTCGTTTAGGGATTCTCCATACAATCTTTGTACCTTTACCGACCTCACTATCGATTAAAAAATCGGCTCCGTACGGTCTCATCAACTCTACACAATTAGACAACCCGAGCCCTGTCCCTTCAGGAGCGTCACTATCGCACCCTATATGTTCTTTTGTAGTGAAAAACTCATCAAATATTCTCTGCTTGTTTTCTTCTGAAATACCGCACCCTGTATCATGGATTTCTATGTAGATAAATTCATCATCATGTTTTGATAATATTTTTAACTCTTTGTTCTCGGAATTGTGCATAGCATCAATAGCATTATTTACCAAATTATGAAAAGCCTGTGAAAAATCAGAATACACCCCCCATGTCTTTGGGATATTGTCAGAAAACTCATATTTTTTCAGCACATTATTTTTGAATACCGCATTACAATCCAGATAATTCAGCTCCAATTTAAGAAACTCATTTATATCTATAATATCTTCTTGAGAATTATTATCCTTTCTCCATTTTGTAAGGAAAGAGACGATTATATCCCTCATCTTGTCTGTGGAATCCAATATATTGGACAAAAACAAACTCAATCTAGCAACTTTTCCAAACAGGTCGTCGTACAATTTTGTATCTAAATTTTCTTCATTTTTTGACAAGTACATCATAAGATCCTCCAACCCCATCTCCAAAAGCTGTGCGTTACCGGATATGGCACTGAGAGGATTATTCAGGTTATGAATGGAACCTTGTACTATTGTTTTAGGAATAAAATCTATCTCGGATTCCAAAAACATATGATTCTTCTCACGAATAAGCGTATCCATTCTGGAAATACAAAGATTTTGTTTTTTTCTGGAAAATATCCTTTTCGTGGCACGAGCCAAAGCTCTTTGTAGATCGTCGGGACAAATAGGATACGTCAATAAATCACAAACCCCCGACCTTAAAGCCTCTATCGATAAATCTTTCTCGTTGCTATCGGTGATAATAATCAACTCTACTCGCCCGTCGTCTTCAAGAAGATTCTTCAGTATTCCCAACCCCTCGCTTTGCGGATGCATAACGGCTGATATCAGTATATCAGGGTAAAACTCTTTAAAAACCGCTCGCGCATCTTTCCATAGACACGACCTCACAAACTTGTAGCCTCTTCTCTCCAGATAGTGACAGAGCAGTTGTTCGGTATCTTCATTGTTATCTAAAACCAGAATTTTAATCTGCTCCAGATCGGTCTTAACCGAAGCGAAAACCTCACTCGACAAATTAGAATTCATAATCATCTCCCAAATAAAATCTTTTTCAGCTATAAAAAACAGGTTTCAGGTAAGGAATCAAAATATCTTTCATCTAAAATAAAACCAACGACCGGACAACGGGAAAAGCACCTACATACCAAGCAACGTCCACCTATAGAATATATAGCACATATTTTGCGTTTTACAAAATAGAAAATAACCTCCATCAGGTCAAAAATATTCGTATCCGACTGCCTCAGTCCAGATAACACCGAAAACTAATCTGTTAAAATAAAAAATTACTATTTATTGCTTTTGTTTTTTTCTGTATGATATCTTTCAGAAAAGGAGGATCGCTTTTATGTTTCCCGAAGAGATAACCGTTCTAATCGTCGATGACGAAGAAGATATCCGCGCGATTATAAAATCTGCCCTTTCAGATAAAGGTTGCGCCGTGACAGAAGCCCCTAATGCGGAACAAGCGGTAGAACTTTTAGCCGAAAACAAATACGATCTTGTACTCTCAGATATAAAACTGCCCGGCATGAACGGTTTTGACCTGCTGAACCTTATCAAAAAAGAGTACCCTCACATCGGCGTGATAATGATGACCGCATACAACGAATCCCACGACCTGAAAGAAGCATTGCTCGTAGGTGCCGAAGAGTATATATCAAAACCGTTTGACCTTGATGAACTATACAACGTAGTAGAGAAAACCTACTGGCGGTGCATGGCAAACACAATGCGCCAAACCGGTAATATGGATGATTCCGCATTCGGCAAAATGCTGATATCAATGGAGATCATTACGGAAACCCAACTACAAGAAGCTATCAAGAACAAAAAAGAACACGAAAAATATCTGGCACACACCATGATAAGATTGGATTTTTGCAAAGAACAAGAAATCCTGCCTGTGCTGGCGGATCATCTTGGAGTGGAATATATATATCTCAAAGAGATAGAAATCGACCCTCAAGCTGTCGAAAAAGTACCCGCTAAATTCGCCTATCATTACAAAATTATGCCTATTAGAATAGAGGGCAACAATATACACATCGCCACAATGGATCCGCTAGATGTTCATGTGCTTGATGATATCAGACTACTATTGGGATTTCAGATAGTAACCCTGCTAGCAAGCGAAGAAGAGATAACCGAATCGCTGAAGAAATATTACGGAATCGGCGCTGAGACCGTAGAGCGAATGATTGATGAGAACATCGATATAGAAGAAATACCCGATATTCAGGAACAATCCGTTGACGGATCGGACGATATGTCGGCGGACGCCTCTATAATCAAATTTGTCAACCAGATACTTCTTGACGGATACAAAGACAGGGCAACCGATATACATATAGAACCTTTTGAGAACGAAGTTAAAGTCCGATACCGTATAGACGGTATTCTGTATGAGACGAATGTACCACCTACGATAAAACGTTTTCAATCATCGATTGTCTCTCGTATAAAAATCATGGCGAGTCTGAACATCGCCGAACGACGCCTGCCTCAAGACGGAAGAATAAAAATGAAACTTAAAGATTTTGATCTGGATTTGCGTGTCTCCACCTTGCCGACTCCGTACGGAGAGACGGTAAACATTCGTATTTTAGCCGCAAACACAGAATTACTAACGTTAAACAAGCTCGGTTATGAAAATAGAGAACTTGAAATATTAGATAAAGTAATCATGAAACCACACGGTATAATACTTGTCACCGGACCTACCGGTTCAGGTAAATCGACGACACTGTACGCATGTTTGAAAAAGCTAAACAGTTCCCGTCACAAGATAATAACCATAGAAGACCCGATAGAATACCGTATGCCCGGAATATCCCAGATACAGGTATTGCCGAAAATCGACCTGACATTCGCCAGAGCATTAAGATCGATGCTTCGTCACGACCCCGACATCATGATGATCGGAGAGATTCGTGACTATGAAACAGCCGAGGCATCAATACGAGCCGCTCTAACAGGTCACCTCGTGTTCAGTACCATACACACCAACGATTCCGCAAGTTCCGTAACCCGTCTTATAGATATGGGAGTAGAACCTTATTTGGTATCATCGTCTGTTGAATGTGTTATCGCACAAAGACTGATCAGGCTGATATGCCCCAAATGCAAACAGGTTGTCCCTTTCGATAAAGTTTATGTTAAAGATTTTAGAGATATGCCCGATTTCGATCCGAAAAAAGATAAAATCTACGAAGGCGCAGGGTGCGAAGATTGCAAAATGACCGGATTTAAGGGACGATCGGTCATATATGAAGTGATGTTGATGACCGACAATATAAGAGAAATGATCGTCCAACGCACACCGGCGAACATAATAAAAGAGGAAGCTATCAAATCTCAAAAGATGGCAACTTTAAAACAGACAGGTTTGAGAAAAGCGATTCAAGGCTTGACCTCCGTGAAAGAAGTTCTTCGCGTAGCACAAGAGGAGATTCTGGATTAATCATGGCAAATTTTAGGTACAAAGCAAAAAAAGGACCGTCCGAAATAGTGGAAGGCGATATAACGGCGGATAGCCAAGCGGAAGCCTTAAATAAACTATCCGCAATGGGGTATTTCCCTATATCGGTAACTATTCAGGAAGGGATATCCACTAAAAGTGGAGAAGAGAAACTAAAAAAACCGTTTAATCCTTTTCAGAGAATCACTATACGCGATATCAGTGCGTTCACTCGTCAACTCTCCGACCTTATCGATTCGGGAGTCCCTCTATTCAGATCTGTCCAGATATTGTATGAACAAGAAACAAACCCGCTTTTCAAATCTGTGTTAGAAGAGGTGCACAACAGTATCAAAGACGGTAAAACACTGCATGAATCTTTATCCAGACACCCTAAGGTTTTCTCGCAATTGTATGTTAATATGGTTAAATCAGGTGAGATTGGCGGTATGCTTGAAACCGTATTAGACCGCCTAGCGGATTTCTCGGAAAAAGAAGACGAGACAAAATCAAAAATACAATCAGCTATGGCATACCCGATGGTAATGCTGGGGGTAGGCGTTTTATCTGTCCTTGTGATGATGATATTTGTTATACCCCGCATGGTAAAACTGTTTTCAGATATGGGGCAAGTTTTACCGATACCTACACAGATACTTATCATGATAAGTCATGCTCTATCACAGTATTGGTGGATTTTTCTTATTGTGGGCGTTGTTGGGGCATTTTTTTTCAGCAAATGGAAATCAACCGAGGACGGCGGTATAAAATATGACCGATTTAAATTGAATATCCCCGTTATAAAAGATCTCATTCTCAAAGAAGAAATATCAAGATTCGGCAGAACATTGAGCATCTGATCAATGGCAACCACAGCGTCAGCTTTGCCCTCATAATTATGCATATTAATGGTGTCTTTATCGCCTGAAGGAGTGAATACGCTGCCGACAAATGCCCCGTCTTGCTTGGTGGCGATATTTGTTCCATAGACAAATTCTCCAGCACCAGGGATGAGGATCATGTCCTTGATTTTAT
>CAZFUR010000167.1:0-5326 GCA_964522245.1 uncultured bacterium
GATGAATTTTTTGATAGATTATCATAGAGGTTATTGTATCTCATTGTCTATGTTGTATTTGTCTATTGTAGAAAGAATGGGGATTCCTGTATATGGAGTGGTTGCCCCGGGTCACTTTTTTGTAAGATACGATGATATGTCTAATAGCATTAATATAGAAACCACTTCAATGGGAAGAAATTATACAAATGACCATTATAGAAAAGAATATCCTAATCTTGATGTTTCGGAAACATTGTATTACAAAAATTTGACTAAACGGGAAACATTGGGTTGTTATCTTAATAATATAGGTATCATATATCAAGAAAATAAGATGCTCGATGAAGCTGTGAGAATTCTAAAATTATCACTAAAATTTAATCCGAAATTTTCTGAACCATACATAAATTTGGGTAATATTTATACTTCTGAAAAAAGGTTTGATTTAGCTATAGAGACTTATAGAAAGGGTTTGAAATTCAATTCAAAGCATAGTCAGTTGTTGAGGGGATTGGGTGTAGTATATTTTTATCAGAATAGATTGGACGACGCTCTGGAAGAGTTGAAAATTTCAGAAGCGATAAATGACAAAAATTCGGATGTTCATAAATATTTAGGTCTGATTTTTTATGCTAAGGAGGATTATCATAAGGCGGTATTTCAGTTTAGGCGTGCTTTGGCGTATGCCCCTAGTTCTTACGAACTGAGTCTTATGTTAGCAAAAACATATTATAAAAAATCCAGTTACAAACCCGCATGGAAAATTGTAAAAAAATTACGATCAAAAGGTATTAGAGTAGATAAGAAATTTCTGAAACTTTTATCTGCGGCAGAACCTGAAAATTAAAGTCCGTATGAATTAGGGTCTATGTTAAGCGTCGAAAAATGACCCTTTTTTACCCATTCACTTCTGCCGTCACAATATCCGACGGCTATACCGTCTATGTGATTGAACACGGCTCTATCCATAGTGTAGTCCGATTTTATTTTTTCCGCGTGTTGCATATCCCTTATTTTCTGGGAGTTGACATATATATGATGCCCATCGCATAGCAGGACGGTACATGAGGGAGAACGTTTCATCTTTGTTATATCGCCTCCTAATCGTCCGCCGTACGAGCTGACCGATCCTCCTCCTCCGGCACTATACGTATTCCAGCGATTGTCTATTCCGATTACGTCTTCGTTGGCAGAATAGGAACAAGCGGTAAAATGTGTCCGTTCATCACGTGGATAAGGGTACCACCAGTCTCCCCACCATCTTCTTGAATGACAGTGAAAATTGTAGTTTTCCGGATTCTCATCACTAGGACATATAAACATTCCCTTATCGTTGTTCAAATAGGGAAGCAAAATATCCATCCAAGGTCCCCCGACTCCGTGATTACCCCATCTTTTCCCGTGCCATCCATCTTCACAGTACCATCCACATAAAGGCAGGCGCCCCTTGTTATCTGTTGAGTAGATGACAAAGGCATTACTGATATTTCTGACATTATTCATGCACAAAACACGTTGTCCCTTATCTCTTATATTTCTGAACATGGGAGTAATCATGCTGAACAATATAGATATTGTTGCCATTACAAGGAAGAGCTCAATTAATGTAAAACCATTTTTCTTCATTCGCTTCAATCCTTTTTTTGTTTATCTCACTATAATTGTTAGCATATTATATTCCAGAGTCGATTTTGACTTAAGAGCGGTTTATCAGTGTCCGCGAATCGTACACTATCGGTGACCGATTATATTACACCATCGGAGTCATATGGGAAATAACCTTAACGCTTTAGCCTATTTATTCGATATATAACGGTAAGGATCAAAATATGCTATCAATTGTTCGTTGTGTTTTGTAACTGCTACTGTTAAAAGAGGTTTTATGAAAAAAAATTGTAATCGAAAATTATCCGGTAATTCAGGGATCACTTTGACGGAGCTTATGGTGGTTGTGGCGATAACTCTTATATTGATGTATTTGATTACGGCTGGTATAAAGTCATTATATAAGAAGGCCGAGGCTGTGCAATGTAGTGATAATTTACGTCAGATAGGAGTGGCTATACAATTGTATGTGTCTGATCACGATTTTCTACTTCCTTCTCCCGGAAGATTGGGAGGATATACGTGGGCTAGAAAACTTATTAGAGGGGAATATATTTCTGAAGAGAAGGCGTCATTATTCACCTGTCCTTCTATGCCGGCTCCAAGAGGATATAGAATCAATTCCGGACACAAAAACGGTCTTACGTGGGAACATGCGGATGACGGTGACGGCGGGGCGCAAGACTTATCCAATATTGAGAAGCCTGTGTCGACTATACTGTTATCTGAGTATATGAATCTGTCGATGGATACGGATATAGATTCAAACGGTACCGAAGTGTTTGTCGATGATAGTATGTGGGGCGGTAATTATCCTTCAAATCCGACGCACGCTTTGTTGTCGGTTCATAACGGAGGAAGCAACTATTTATTTGTTGATTTTCATGTTAAATGGCTCGCAAGAGAGGAAATGTTAAATGACCCGAATGATTACTGTTTATACAAAAAACCTTAAACAGTCTGGTTTTACAATGATAGAAATTACTGTTGTGATGGCTATTATATTTATGCTTATGGCGATGGGGATGAGTACATATCATAGAGCCCGTCAAGCGGCATTGAGAACTACGTGTATGGCTAATATCAAAACTATTATTTGTAGCACAAATATGTATTTGACGGATAATAAAGGCTATATGATACCGCATAAAAATTCAAGTGGGCAAAGATGGCCTGAAATACTTGTGAAAAATGAATATATGCATGAAGGAACCTATTTTGAACCTGTAGGTATTACGGAAGGTAACGCTCGTGACGTTGGTCAGGAACCTCTGTTTTGTCCAAACGATACGAGTGACGAGAATCTATTTTTTGTCACAAAGTACGAAAATGGAGGCAGTTACGCAATCAACAGGGATATTACTTCTTCTCCAACCGTTAATCTAAAATGGTCTCATATCCAGAATCCACAGAATAAAATTTTGTTTTGCGATTATAATCAACAAGGCATTGAAAGTTCAAAAAACTATATGGTTAGTGCCGAAACAAATCGTAATAATTGGGCAACCGGAGGTTCTAAGAATGAGGGGACGGTTGGAGTACCTCATTTTGGGACATCCAATGTCATGTATGCCGACTGGCATGCAGGTCCTATGGAAAAAGCTGATCTGAAAGAAGACTTTTTTTCTCTGGAAATGAATTATAGGTAGTCGAATTGTATGTAAAAACACCATTCTAAAAATATCCAATCGCTTTTTTTATGGATCGATAAAATTTTTAATTTCTCTAACAGACTCTCTTGTATAAGTTTAACTTTCTTTGTTTGTTTTGAACTGGTTTTAGGTATATTTTGTGCTTGTTACCGGTTGGGTGTTTTGTATTTTTTGAAAGGATATAGGTTATGAGTGAATCAAAGATAAATCTATGCGGAAAAATATGTCCGTATCCTGTGGTTGACATAATAAACACTGTTGACCATATGAACAAAGGAGAAACTAAGATTTTTTTGGTGGATGATCCATTGGCGATTAAATCTGTGCCTGAAGAGTTGGAGGATTTTGACGATGTTTCTTGTTCGATAGATAAACAGAAAGGTATGTGGCAAATAACAATAACTAAATAGGGAGTGGGAAATGAAGAAGAAAAAACTTTTCAGCAATTCGATAGTCATGGTAGCTGGTTTTTCTGTCCTCAATATAATTATGTACCTGTCGATTAGTAAATTTTGGATTGGGGGGAGTAGTTTTTTGCCAATGATAGGGAAATTTGGTGCGGGTCAAAAATTATTATTCTCGTTTTTGGTTAATATGGGAGTAATAGTCGGTTCTTTAATCGGATCGGTTTGTCATGGTGAATTCAATTTACGATGGCCTAATAGAAATAATATTTTGAAAGGTGTGGGAGGCGGTTTTTTGATCGGTATGGGGGTTACTTTGGCTCCCGGTACCTGTACGACCGCTTTTGTTGTAGGAATTCCGATGCTTTCCGTATCGTCTTTTCTTTCTGTGGCGGGGATTTTTATAGGTGGATTTATCAGTTATTCATTAACAATGCAAAAATGTATCGTGAAATAATTTAAGGGGGCGATCATGTCTGCTAAGATGCTTTTTATAGGTTTTTTGTTTGGAATAGGGTTTGGCTTTTTTGTTCAAAGAGCGGGGTTATGTTTTGCTCACGGTTTGGGAGAAGTTTTTGTCGGTAGGGGAAAACGGATAATAAGGCTCTTTTTGGTCATATTTATCATATCAAGTGTAGGATTTCTTTTATCGGGATATCTCTCTCCGTCTTTGGGACTAAAAACCATAGGTCAACTCAGAGGATACGGTTTTTTTAATGTTTTGTCGGGTATGTTGTTTGGAGCGGGTATTTTGTTATGCGGGGGATGTATATTGGGTACTCTAAGACAGTTGGGTGAAGGAAATATGTTGTTTTTAGTAGTACTTGTTTCTTTTATTCCGGGTATGGCGTTGGTTGTGTATGTTTTGGATCCTCTTTTGAAAAAGGGGTATAATATCAATAATATTCTACTTGATAAAATATTCGTCCTGCCGGCTCCATATATTACATTGACGCTAGTTATCGGAGCAATAATCTGGTTGTTTTCTATCAAGCGAAAAAAATAATTATGGATGAAAAGAACGAAAAAAATACAGAAATTAGCAAACGTGCACTAGAAGTTTTAGAGAAACGTAATGTCGCGTTTCGTGTGTTGTATGATACTGTTCTTGAGGTTTCTAACGTTAAGGAGAACGAAGCTTTCTCTGTGCTATGCAGGGATTTGCGTAGAATATGCGATGCGCAAGCTTGTTTATTGTTCTCTTATAATAATGCGAATAAAACAGTTTGTCTGGAAAGTGTTAGCGGTATTTCGGAATCTTTGTTTGATGCTTTTTCTCAAAAAAAATCAATAACTATTTCAAAAGATCAGGAAGATTTTCTAAAAAGCGTCACAATTAAAAAATGTTCCGGTGATGACATAGACTGTCTATATTCATTTATGAAGTTTTTTCCAAAAAAACTTTTTTCAAAAAAACAGTGTCGAATTGTTTCTTGTTGTCGTGAAGATAAAATTCTGGCTGTCGGGATTCTTCAGTTTGCTATCGATCATAAACTCAAAATGATTGATATGATTGAAACATATTTGAGTACGATGAGTATTATTATTCAGCGACTAAACTCTACAATAGAGCTTAGAAGAAGCAACAACAGATTTCGTGCGTTTCTTGAAAATTCGCCTATGGGTGTTATTGTCATCAACACGAATAAAGAAATTGTTGATGTCAATTCTTATGCGTTGGAG
>CAZFUR010000168.1:0-5319 GCA_964522245.1 uncultured bacterium
TGCGGGACAAGAACATGGACGGGTAAGAGATCTTGTAGCAAAAAAAGCAGGGTTTGGGTCGGCGAACAGCTATCTTTCCGCAAAATACGTCTATCTCAACGCACATCCGAGGATAAGAAACCTTGTAGCAAACGATTTTTTGAAACCCACTCCCGCATCAAGAATAGCTCAACTACCAAAATCCAAACAATTGCAAGCCGCTTTTCTGCTTGAAGCAGTCTCCAAATCCGGCAAGAAAAATCGAAAACTGGTTAGCTTTATCGTAAACAAAGTTCTACCTGAAGATAGCAGTTTTCTGAAAAATTTTATCGATAAAAACAATCCCCCGGATTTTAGTAAAACCAGAGTGAACAAACTTATTAAAGCATGGGAACTAAGACACAAAAATAAAAAAAAGGATAACATCTATATCACTACTTCTTACAGAACAAACCCAGATATCGAAAAAGACAGCCTTATCGCACAAGCCAGTACAATCAGAGACAATATTGCCGATATTCTCCTGTCAGTATCTGATATGAAAACCCTCAATAAATCACAAACCCAACAACTTGACAAAACATTGTTGCATATAGAAAAAATTACTCGTAATTGCAGGGATCATCTAAAAATTCAAAGTAAATTCTTTAAAGATGATTTCAACGATTCAACAAAAAAACACCGATCCAATCTTATAGAAAATATCCAGTTCTTCGCCAACAGTTTTGTGAGAAACCTAGAAAAAATAGACCATGAACTTGTTGACGATTTAATGAGAGTTTTTCGTAACTCTATCACCATCCTCGAGAACGTGGCAATCTCTGCGACCCGCCACATTCAAAAATAATCCCGCCAAATCCCGCAGGATGATTGTTCCCTCAAACATTCATCCTGCAGAGGAAATAGCGAAATTGATTATTTTTGAGCACTCGAGAAATTTATAAAACCAACCCACACCACAACCCTACCAAAAGGAGTATTCTTATGGATGCCGAAACAAGAAGAAAAATGAGATAGTTCGTTGAACAAATCAGCAAACAAAACGAAATTGATCCGACAACAGAACTAGAAATTTACACAGATTGGGTATACGACCTAGCATACAGAAAAGGATGGAACCACGGTTTTTGGAGACAAGAAGCAGATATATCCCACCAAATATTCCTGATGAAAAAAAAATCTAGCTATCCACAAACGAGTTGATGAAATCAAAAAAGGTCGGTTTATAGATATCAGCTATATCTTTTGACGAAGATGACAAAATAAAAAGATTAATCTGCTTAGGAGTCTTTATATACACTCTGAACTGATAAACTCTGACTCCAAGCACATTTATGTAGTTCTCCAGATAATATCCTTTATATAATTTCCCCGACCAGACACCTTTGTTTACAAGTTTGAATTTTTTTGTTCTGCTATAACGAAAACGTTCAATATCAAGGAGCACCGCTTCTTTTGAGGCGATATAACTGTTCATTGCGGAAAAAACAATCATCGACTCGTTATCGGGGTCTTTTATATTTATCACTATATTTGATCTGCCCGATTTCCTATCAGGTTCGATAACCGCCCTCCATTGATCGGGGATATCTATCTTAAAATTGAGTTCCTCATTATGATAAACATCTTGTTCAATAACCATCTCTTTTTCCGCACAACCCACACACAGAAGAAAAATGAGCACAAAAAAATATCTATTCACTTTCTTTAACCTTTATAAAATAGTCTATTGTCTTTTTCAGCCCTTCATCAAGCTGTATTTTAGGTTCCCATTTTAGTTTTTTTCTCGCCAAAGAGATATCGGGACGACGGTTTGTAGGATCGTCAGGCGGAAGAGGTTTATTGATTATCTTAGATGACGATCCTGTCAGGTCTATAACCTTCTGCGCCAACTCCAGAATGGTAAACTCATTTGGGTTACCTATATTGACAGGTCCTGTGAAATTATCTGTGTTCATCATACGAATAAACCCCTCTATCAAGTCTTCCTGATAACAAAAAGACCTTGTCTGAGAACCGTCTCCGTAAACTGTGATGTCTTGTCCCCTCAGAGCCTGCACGATAAAGTTGCTTACGACTCTACCATCATTTTCCAACATACGAGGACCATACGTATTGAAAATTCTGACTACTTTTATGTCTACATTATTTTGTCTATGGTAGTTGAAAAATAGCGATTCCGCAACTCTTTTGCCCTCATCATAACAGCTTCTCAATCCAATCGAATTGACATTGCCCCAATACTGTTCCGTCTGCGGATGCTGGAGCGGGTCTCCGTAGACCTCTGATGTAGAAGCTTGGAGAATCGGCACTTTTATCCTTTTTGCCAACCCTAACATATTGATAGCGCCCATGACACTTGTCTTCACTGTTTTTACAGGATTATACTGATAATGAATCGGAGACGCCGGACAAGCAAGATTATAGATCTGATCTACTTCTAGCAGTATCGGTTGAGTTATGTCATGCCTGATCAACTCAAAATTTCGGTTATCCATCAGATGCCTGACATTTTCTTTGCTCCCCGTAAAAAAGTTATCCAGACATATAACCTCATTTTTTTCTTTTAGCAACCGCTCACACAGATGCGATCCTAAAAAACCTGCTCCGCCTGTAACTAAAATCCTGTTCATAACATCTCCTATATTACAATTTCTTCCGATCTTATTTTAAAAAAATTTTTTCGTCAAGGAATATGAACAGATATGAATTTAAATTTCGTTGCATTTTTGGCAACTTTTATTTTTTTTGGGAAAACAAATTAAAATCTGAGATGTGTATATAAATGAAATCTGTTTTATTGATCCCCCCATGAACCCTACCCTCGGGAATAACTCTCTTGGTAAACTACTTCTTGAGAGAGAAGGGATCCCTGTCCATATATTTGACACATCTTCAGAAAAACTATCAAAGATATCATAGGAACAAGAAACGAGTTAAGAATCTGGCATAGATACAAAATCTATTTTTAACTAGTTTTTTTTCTACCCATTAGACAAAGTGTTTTTGCTATTTTTATCTTTAGTAGTTCTTGCTTTTCGTTAGAGTATATCTCTTTTCTCTGTATACGCAGAATCGCTTTTACCGTTCTAGGATGAATTCCCAGACTTTTCAGTTCATAACTTTTCCAATACGAATGTGTCATAGATAAGGTATCCTTTTTTTTGTATGGTGGGTTGTATACCGACTAGGTAGGTTTGCTCGATTTTTGCCCCCCCAGTATCACGCTCTTACGGGAGAAACTATTCTCAAGGTAATTTTTAATTTTCGCCAATAAGTCTATATGCTAGCTTGACAGGCATGGCTATCAAGAGGCAGATGACGGATAATCTGATCGGCAATCTGATTAAAAGAATTCCTGTGTACAGGGACGCTTTTCTCTTTTGTATCAGGCTCCAACTCTTGCGCTGTAAATAGCGAACCTAGATAATAAGGATAGTGATTGGAATACTCAACCAAAGTATTAGATATTGCTTCGTACGCTCTGTATCCATCTAAAGATAATGAAACGTCGTTTACGATCAAACCACACCACAAATTAGGATTGACGGTAAACAATTTTTTGATTTCAACATACGAGTTAAATGCTTGTTGGGGATTATGACCTGAAAAAAAAGTTACAAAATTTTTTCTGCCGTTAACTATCATATCGCTTATCTGATCTTTAGGGAAATCACAGATAAAAACCGTTTTTATATCATCCATATAACGCCCTAGTTGCGCACCACCGTCAAAATGATCTCTACCAATCATAAGCAACGATGAGGGAGATTGTTTTAGGCGCACTTCAGAAATCTCCATATCATTATCTTCATGCGAAGAAATATCATCTAGACAACCCGATATAGCTAAAAGATCTTCGATTGTTTTTCTATCGGCAACGACACAGGATTTAAATCCGCTACGAGTTAAAGAAGATGCTATTTGGTAGACACAAAAAACCGTCTTCAACAGGTCACTGCTTTCACTTAAAACATAGTTCACCAGAGCCATGCTATTCTGTGTCCGAAACGAAAATTTTGAGATATTTGTAAGATTATCATTGTGGGTGTTGGTTTCAGAAACAGTGACAGGCACAACTTTTTTCTCAGACCCCACCGCCACCTTTTTCGGGGTAGACGACTCCGACAAAAAGAAGTGCGATATTTCTCTAAGATTTTTGACGATTGCGTCACGCTGTTCCATTTTTCGGTTCCTCTTTCACAACCAATACCGAATTTGATCCGCCAAATGGGGATTGCACTTTAATAGGATTATTCGGATCGGCAATCCATTTACCATCTATTATCATTTTATACTGATATAGCCCCGGATTCAACCTAATAATTTTACTCCATACACCATTTTCGTCTTTTTCGAAAGAATCGGTTTGTCTCGGTTTCCAATTATTGAAGTCACCTGCTATTCCTACAGATTTGACTTTCTTCATTTTTATGGAAAACAGGATTCCTCCGTCGACAAATCTGGGTGTATACATTTCTTGTTCTCTGGTTTTATCATTAAACGTTTTTAGAGCACTCATCAACTGCTGGACTTCCACGTTTTGCTCATCGTCTATTATCTCTTGACCAAGATTAAGATAATCGTGTGCGCCAACCGAATTAGCGTCGTACTCCAGTACAGGGATACCCGAACCGATAGCCTCCTTGAGCTTCACGTTCAAACTGATCTCCGAATGAAAAGTATTTTCTTTAAAAATCTTTCTTATCTCCCGCAACACGTCAACCGACACTTTAGTTCGTTTATCAACCAACGTCGATAGGGCTTTTATCCTTACATTATGATTCAACCTCTCATTGATCAGGATAATCGTCTCCAAAAGTTTACCTAACCCATGCAACCCAAAATAACTTGAGTCTATCGGTATTATCACTTCACGACATGCTCTTAAGGCATTAAACGTAAGGACACCGACACTCGGCGGAGTATCGATTAAGATATAATCATATTCACCGTTGACGGCAAATATCGCCTGAGTCAGCCGTTCTTCTCTTTTTTCTGCCCCGGAGAGTTTTTGTTCCAACGCACTCAATCGAATATTAGACGGTACAACCGATATGGACTCATTGATTCTGACAGATATTTCGTCTATAGAGAATTGCGGTTCGTCACTGCATAAAACATCATAAATCGTTTTTGTTATTTGGTCTGTTTTCACTCCAAGCCCGACCGCCACGTGTCCTTGCGGATCCATATCTATAACGAGGACTTTTCTGCTTAGATGTGCTAAAGAAGCGGCAAGATTAATAACTGTTGTTGTTTTACCACAACCACCTTTTTGGTTAGCAACAGCAATAATCCTCATAAACATTTCCTTTCTGAACGGAAATTTGTTTGGAT
>CAZFUR010000169.1:0-5303 GCA_964522245.1 uncultured bacterium
CAGAGAGTGGTTTGTTATTTTTGTGTGCGGCTTTTGCTATTGATGTTATCAGTGACCAGAACACGGGTGCATTTGGATTATAATCGTCGGAAACGGTTTCGTTGTTTCTGTCGACGGCAAACAAAAATTGTATTAGATCGTTTGTGCCGATATTGGCGAAATCCGCTTGTTTGAGTATTGCGTCTGCTTGCAGGCATGCGGCGGGTATCTCAAACATTAATCCGTGATTCAGTTTACCGTGAGGGATATTTTTTATCGCTTCGTAAAACATTTTTTTCAAAGATATAAATTGCTCAGTACAGGTTATCATCGGATATATGATGTTCACTTCTGTTCCTTCGGATGCTCTGGCGATGGCACGCGCTTGTGGAACAAGAAGGTCCGGTCTTGATAGCAGAAGCCTGCTTCCTCTGCATCCTAGATGCGGATTCTCTTCTTTGGGAATACCAAAGAAGGGGGCGTTTTTGTCTCCGCCGATATCCAGTAACCTAAAATTTATCGGGTTAGCGGCGGTTTCATCTATGAGTTGTTTGTATTTTATGTATTGCTGATTTTCATCCAAAATGGTGTTGGCAGACAAAAACTCAAATTCTGTTCGATAAAGACCTATTCCCTCTGCGTTCCAGTTTTTCGCATCAGTTACCTCGTCCGAAACACTTATGTTTGCCATTACTTTAAATCCGTCGACAGGTTTTGTTGCGGGATCGGATTTTTTCTTTCCGATAGCGGTGATTTTTTCGATGGATGTTTTTTTTGGCCAGAGGATGACTTCGCCCGTTTTACCGTTGATGAGCGTATTGGCGCCACAAGTTATGGCATTGAAAATATCTTTTATGCCCGTTACGGCAGGGATACCGAGTGCGCGTGCGATTATAGCCGCGTGAGACGTTATTCCCCCATGTTCGGTAACAAAACCTTTGACATTTTTACCCTTAAATTCCAGAAGTAATGATGGTGTGAGTTCTCTTGCTACAACGATACGGTTATTGCCGTTGGAACATCTTGAATGTCCGATGCACTTGAATGCGGGAATGACGTCTTGAAGAGTGTTCAGCAGGCGTCTTTTAATCTCTCCTATGTCTGATGAGCGTTCCTGCATATATTCGTTGTCTATTTTCGATATTCTATTTTCGTATTCACCGAATACGGTTTGAATCGCTTGTTCGGTATAGATGAGATCTGTCTCTATGGCAAAGTGTATTTTTTCTTTTATAGAAGGATCTAGAAGTATAAGTTTTTGTGCTATAAATATCTCGGATTCCGATTTACCGATCTGTTCTTCGACTTGTTGGGCGATTAAATCCAGTTGTCTTGTCACAAACGTTGTAGCTTTTTCGAGTCGTTTTTTTTCTTTAAGAGGATCAGGTTTTTGGTCTGAAGGTATTGTTAGGTTATGTCTGTTTTCATCAAATAGACACACGTTTGCCAGCGCCGTGCCACCACTTACAGGGGTACCTTTGAAAATTTTCTCTTCTCTTGGTTTCATCAGACAACCTTTTTTCTTCCTTTACAAAAGATACATTATAAGCAGAAGCGCATTATATTTTCGATACTTTTTTTGTATAAAAGATCAAAATTTTTATTTTTTCTATCAGATAATCATTGGTCCGTCGGTAAGTTTGGTTTGTGGATAAAAATAAAATCGGTTTGCGGAAAACTTGAATAGTGTTATCATGAGATGGCTTGTTTTATACGGTTTTTTTCAAAAAATCATATTGCAGGAGGGCTGTTAATGAGGTTTTCCCCGTCGGTATCATTCTTTTGTATTGTTGTGGTTTCTCTTCAGTTTTATATCGTTAACTTGGCTTGTGGTGAAGGTCTTGAAATTACTCGCCAGCCGTTGTCGAGGACTATTTATGTGGGTGAAGATGCTGTTTTTTCTGTTGGGGTTGAAGGTGAGGTGGGACAATTGCATTACCGATGGTTTAAAAACGGTGTTTCTGTCGGGGCGGATAGTGATGAGCTAACCATTCAAAATTCTCAGATAGCCGATAACGGATCGACTATTTATTGTCGAGTTTCAGATAACGAAAGCAGTATATCGACCGACTCGGTGGCTTTATCTGTCCTTGACCCTGTAAAGTACGGCGTTGAGTTTAGAGTCAATAGTTATACTACAAACGACCAGTCTTATCCGTCGATATCCTCAAACGGCACAAATTATCTGATCTGTTGGAGTAGTGTCGGGCAAGATAGCGATGGTAGGGGGATATATGCTCAACTGCTAGATAACGAGGGTTCTAAATTCGCCTCGGAGTTTCAGGTTAACAGTTGTGTTATAGGAGACCAGACTGCTCAGGCGGAGGCGTCAGACGGAGAGAATTATCTTGTTGTATGGCATAGTGTCGGGCAAGACGGAAGTGGAGCGGGTGTGTATGCTCAATTGCTAGATAACGAAGGGGTCAAAATAGGTTCGGAGTTTCGAGTTAACAGTTATACCGTAAGTGACCAGTTCTACCCGTCTGTAGCATCGAACGGAGAGAATTATCTTGTTGTGTGGCATAGTATGGGGCAAGACGGAAGCGGAGCAGGAGTGTATGCTCGACTGCTAGATAATGAAGGGGGCAAAATAGGTTCGGAGTTTAGAGTCAACAGCTATACCTCAAGTGATCAGTTCTACCCGTCCGTGGCATCGGATGGTGGAAACTATCTTGTTGTGTGGTGTAGTTTGGAGCAAGACGGAGATGGGGCGGGAGTGTACGGTCAGTTAGTCAGTAACGAAGGTGTCAAGGTCGGTTTGGAATTCAGGGTCAATAGCTGTACTGATAATTCTCAGGAGAGTCCGTTTGTGGAATCAAACGGAACAAGTTATCTTATAACATGGTATAGTGTGGGGCAAGACGGAGATGGAGCAGGAGTGTACGGTCAGTTAGTCAGTAACGAAGGCATTAAACTTGGAGCGGAGTTTAGGGTCAACAGTTACACTATAAACAGTCAAAGTTCACCGTCTATATCATCTGATTTATCTAATTATCTTGTCGTCTGGCAAAGCTACGCTCAAGACGGTGATAGGTCGGGGGTGTATGGACAGATTTCAGATAACGAAGGCAATCTTGTCGGGGCGGAGTTTCTAGTCAATACACAGATCTCTAACAGCCAGTCTTTTCCGTCTACCGCCTCAAACGGTGAGAATTATCTTGTTGTATGGATGAGCAATTCCCAAGACGGAGACGGTCACGGTATATATGCAAAAACGCTAAAATATTCAGTTCTGGAAATTTTCTGGCAACCGTTTCCAAAAACGGTGTACATTGGAGATAGTGTGACATTTTACACCGGGGCGATAGGCGGAGTCGGTGACTTGAATTACAGGTGGTATAAAAATTCGGAACCGGTCGGGTCAGATTCAGATACGTTGGTTTTAACAGGTCTTCAGTTGTCGGATAATGATTCGACGATATACTGTGTTGTCTCCGATAGCGATAATGAATCTGTCACGACACAGCAAACTTTACTGACCGTCCTTGCAACGGTTACGATCACAAAACACCCTGAATCTCGGTCGGTTTATGCAGGTGAACCGGTGACTTTCTCTGTCGTTGCCGATACCCAATCGGGCGATTTGCGTTACCGATGGTATAAAAATGATATTCCGATCGGATCCGACAGTAACGAATTGTTAATTCAAGCACCCCAGATTACAGATAACGACTCATCGATCTACTGCAAAGTTTCTAACTATTGCTCTACCGTTAAAAGTGATACTGCCGTATTGACTGTCTTGAATCCTGCTTTTAAAATGATTATTTCCGGACCGAGAAATACGGTTGAGAATAAGACGTTCTCTTATACTGCTTACGCGAAATACGGGACGGACGAATATATTGTAACGGATTTCTCTGTATGGTCGGTGTCGGAGCCTGATAATTTTGCGGAGTTTGTGGTGGCGGGTGACTTGGAGATAGGTGATATTGATGAGGATAAAAATATTACAATAAGAGCTACGTTTACCGATGGGGAAGAAACTCACTGGTGCGATTTTGATGTGGCGGTCGATAACCTGTTTCAAGTCGTTTCCATGAGTCCGTTGCCAGACAAAACAATCATGCACGCTCCTTATAATATTGAATTGATCTTAAACGAAGATACAGATAACGATACTGTAAACAGTAATAACTGTTATCTTGTGGCTGCCGGAAAGGATGGACTGCTTAATACATCCGATGATTCTCCTGTCGATATTCTTTCGTACTTGTCCGATAATCGTCGTCTGATACTTGATCTGAGCGGTCTGTTACCTTCTAACGATATTTATCAGGTTAAGTTGTCGGGAATAAAAAATATTGACGGTGATTCTCTTGACGGTGATTTTTCGGGAACCTTTCCTTCCGGAGACGGTACTTTGGGTGGTGATTTTATGGCATCGTTCATACTTGCCAGACAGATTACGTCAATTTCATTGGTCGGTGGAGTCGCTTCTATAGAGTGGGCGCCGTTTAGAGATAACCTTGTGTATAGAGTAGAACAGACTTCCGATCTGAATAGTCCCGATTGGGTTCCCGTTGAGCCTGTGGGGCAGTGGCCTATCACGGAGACGACGTATATCTGGAGTGTATCGGACAACGATAGCCGAATGTTTTTCAGGGTGCACGGTTGCGAGCCTCATATAGATACCGTGACTCCTTCTTCGGGGGCAAAAGGATCGTTCTCATTGAGTGTGAATATAAAGGGGTATGGCACGGGCTGGACAGATGTTACGGTCGGTTTTGGGGATGGTATAACGGTTGATTCTGTCGATCTGATCGATTCTTCAAACGTTACGGTTATAGTTAGAATAAGTTTGTCTGCCGAAACAGGATACAGAGATATTGTATTGACCGATGGATCTGATACTTTTATGAAAAAAAATGGGTTTGCGGTTACGGAATGATCTTGTGGGTCTATTTTAGCCAAGATTAATAAAAACCGTTTTGCGTAAAATGTTGCTTTTATTTTCTAATTGTGATAGAAATGATGAGATTTTTTAGAGGCGCGCTAGACGGGGAAGTAGCGGTGCCTTGTAACCTGCAATCCGCTATAGCAGGGTCGAAGTCTTGCTGAGGCCATCAAGATTTTTTGTGGACACGGGTGTTTTCGATCATGATCATTGGACCTTGTGCAATGGGCGTTTATAAACCCCGTCAGGACCGGAAGGTAGCAGCGGTAAGTAAATTAGTCCATGTGCGGCAAGATAATCTGATGGGAGTCGGGGCGTCAGTCGAAATCTTAAATGTTGAGGTCGAAGCTTGATGCGCGCCACGGTAACATTTAGTTCTGGAGGTAAACATTAATACAACAAGTATTGCTCAAAAAGAGTTTTTGGT
>CAZFUR010000170.1:0-5293 GCA_964522245.1 uncultured bacterium
CCCTTTGGAGCTTTCCAGCACCATCTTCCCTCTTTTACTGCTCTTTTCATAGCCAGTATTACACGCTCGGATTTTATATCGTTGTCAAGCTGGGCATTCGCTGAAAAAATTGTTGTAAGGTATTGACCGATCGGTGAGTCGTCAATATTTTCGGTAACAGATTCAATCTTTATATTAAAAATATATCGAAAATCATATAACAAGTTTGCCGTGTTACGCTGATTTCTGGATAATCGATCTATTTTATAGATTATAAGCGTATTTATCTTCTCATAATTATTTTTTGCGTACTGAATCAGTTTTTTAAGCTCTGTTCGGTTCAGAGTTTTTGCACTCTCACCACGTTCAATGAAAGTTTTTAGGATTTTGTATCCTTTGTTTTTTGCGTAGTTAGAACATGTTTCCTGTTGAGCTTCTAAACTGAATCCGGTTTCTGCCTGTTCCTGAGTCGATACCCTGCAATAGATTATAGCGTTCATCGTTAATCCTATTCTGTTGACGTTATCTTTATATATCTTGTTTATCACAATGAGTTTTTTCTGACAATCTTTTTTGTTTTTCGAATGCCATGTAAGACAGTTCGCTGAACTGATCGAGATTTTCGGAGAGTTGGTTTATTTCCCGATCGGTATATCCGTATTTTCTCTGTAGTGAATGGAGAATCTCATTTAATGAGCGC
Source organism: uncultured bacterium (assembly GCA_964522245.1). GTDB lineage: Bacteria > Auribacterota > Auribacteria > Auribacterales > Auribacteraceae > CAZFUR01. Next base: position 680 of record CAZFUR010000170.1, read on the forward strand.
ATTTACTGATCCTCCGTAAAGAAATCTCGGATATCACAATCGAAATATTTTGATAAGAAAAACAGGTGTTTTAAATTGAGATGTTTGCCGTTTGTGAGGTTTTCCGCCGAACTGTAAAACGACGATGAGTTGTGACCAAGTGCGTCAAAAGCGATATCCTCTACCGTTTTTTCTTCCTCGATCCGTTTTTGTCTAATTTTTTTTCTGATTGATTCTGAAAATTGGTTGAAACTGTTTTCAAGCTGTGTATCAAAGTAGTCCATAATAATAACCTTTCCGGCGTTTATTATGGATAAACAAATTAACAAACGCATTCACCTATAGGTGATTGCGTATAAAACCTATATCCATTTTAATCAGTTCATGTCAAAACTCTAACTAATTTTCAAGGTTGTTTAAAACCCTAAAACTGTTTGAGAAGGTTTAGATAAAAGGAGATTTAACATGAAAGACGGATATTTCAATTCATTCAAAGTATGTGGAGACGTTGGCTCATTGAGAAATTTAGATTATTCCTCAAACAACGGACAGAACCAATCAAACCAACCGAGACGAGTTTTGAAACATGTTTCCGTAGTGATCATCGGTGACACTCTGGATTTTTATTGCGGTGAAGACCTGCTCCCGATCGGTTTAAAAGAAAATGACCGGATTGAAATTGTCGGGCGGATAATCAGTAAAAACAACTCTACACGAGCGAAAGTAACAGGGATAAAAAAAATATAACTTAAATAGTCGGAATATGTTGCGGTAACTACGAAAAAACCTTTCTCAAACAACCGCTTCATATATCCGGCTATTTTTTTGAGGTTTTTTGATGGATTGGAAAATAGAGGTTATGAAAGGTTTTAGTTTCGCTGTTTTATCCTCAATATTCGGCTGGATATTTGAGTGCACAAGCCGACTATTCAGGGTTTCAATAGATAACTCATAACTTGAGGGGGGTGATAATTTTTGTGGTGTAACTTGAGTCAAGTTGAGAATGGGCACCTCTGATAGCTCGTCGGAAACTTGACGTGATTAGTCTCAAAACTAAAAAACAACAATGGGAGTAACGACATGAAGAAAAAGGCTTTAGCTCTATGGACGTTTATTGCGTCAACTTTTTTAACTTACACTTCTGCTTTCGCAACTTATATCGATAACGATGGAACGGTCGATCTTTCGGAAGCGGTTACTGCTTTAAGAACAAACGCTTACTCGGTCGCAAACCAGATTTTTCCGTATGTGATCGCTGTTGTCGTGGTTGTGGCAGTTTACAAGATATTTAAAAAGTTTGCAAAGTAGTCAAACGACACAAAGAGAGCGGTTTTTCCGCTCTCTTTTTTTTCGAGGTGAATTATGGATAACGAAGGAATTTTGGTTCTAAAAAATATACTTCAGGAACTTCAAACACAAACGCCCATCATGGGTGAATCATACAGGGTTTTATTATGGATATTCGGCGCAATTTGCGCATTTGCGTTCTTAAAACGGTTACATGTTTTTTAATTCTTTTTCTGGTTAAAAGCGGATTTTGCGCATGGCCTCCGTTGCCGGACAACTATTATTTAGATAAAATTGGCAAAGATCACAATGCGCAAGGTTATAATGTTTATTTTGTCTATCGTAACGGAGAAAATTATAATGACTGGGCAAAATATCACTTTAACCAGCATGGATACTTATATTATTACGAAGATTCAGGCGAACATGACAGTTCCAACCGATCAAACTTAAATTGCCCTATTTCAGGTTTCGTTACAAAACTCTCTCAGGACGCTATTGATGTTTACCTTGCTTATAAAGACCAAGCCGGAAACGTTGATTATCAAATTCCCCTTACTATAGAAACAACATTCCATAACCTATCGGGTGAACAGAGAACAGTCAGAGTATATGTTGACGGAGAATTGAACACAGAATTTTCATCTGATATGGAATCGACCTCGTTTCGGTCTGAAATAGGTAATTTGGACAATACGACAAATCATTCCGTAGAATGGAAAGACAACGAAGGCAACCTGATCGGTTCGGCGACTGTTCCGGCTGGCTGGGATTCCGATGAGTTCGCCACCGGAACCGTAACATTTGAGGCATATCCTTTTTATCATGAGGTTGAATCCCCTTTTGATAACGATGTTCCCGACAAACAATTGAAGGTTCCAGACGATTGGTATCCCGATGACTGGGAATATCCGGAATCGGAAGATTTACCTGACGATAACTTCAATCCGCCTGATTTTCAAGATTTACCGCAATCGGATCCGCCTGACGATATTGATAGAGATTCCACACAATGGGAACCGGATAACGATATTCCAAACGCTCCTCAATCGATGAACGATAACGATTCGGATATTACTCAACAGGATTTATACGAAGCGGTTTACAAAGCACTTAATGACAGCGGTCAAAAGTATGATTTTGATCAGCTTGATAACCTTGACAACGAATCGATCGATAACGACGGCGGATTGATCTCAGAACTTGAAAACAGTTCCGCCGGGTTTGGGGAAATGCTTCAGAATCATAAATCGGCATTCAATAAGATGAAAAATAAAATTGAGGATATTCACTCTCTCAATCTACCTCAAAAAATCGGAACTATTGACACGATAGAGTTTACTATTCCTGTACTTGAAGAAACGTACAGTGTTGATTTAACGGAGTTTGCTGACAATATCAATCTGTTTAGATCATCATTTTTATTGGTTCTCGGAATCATAAACTGGGTAACGACGATGCAGATTATCAGACAAGGTATTTCATGAATCGGCAGGCTTATTTTGGTGTATGTCTAAAATGTGGGGATTTTGCGTTGGTTCTTATGCCTTATTTGGATTTTTGCGAATCATGTTATCTGAAAATTGTGGATGATTTTATAAAACTAAAGGAAAAACAAGACTATGAAAAGAAACTTAGTAAAATGCGAACTTTGCGATGATGAACATATCTGTTGCAACAAATTCAATATATGTCCTACATGCTTTTATACTCTGTATGTAGTTTTTAAACAACTGTTTGGACAAGGAGAACTATTATGTTCAAGATTCTGGGGGAACTGATTTCATGGGGTTTTAATATTGTTGTAGCAGGATTCAATTTTGTTACATCAATACTAAAAAAGTTCTGGGCAATTATAATCCCTGCCATAACAACATTTATTCTTTTTGTAAAAGGTTTTGTGTTGCTTGTATCGGGAATAATGGTCAGGCTGATAAATATCATGGACAGCATGGTTTTCAGTGCAAAGGGAAATTTCGAAAACGTTAGCGATGAGATTATTCACGTCATGAGTATCGGTAACACCTTTTTCCCGTTGGAAGAAATGTTCGTTATGCTCATAACGCTGTCTATTCTTTGGCTGACCATGATGACATATCGGTTTATCAAATCTTGGATTCCGACTGTAAACTAAGATTGATACAGGGTAAATCGGCAGGTTTGCCCTGTATTAATCTTAATTTGAAGGTGAAAAATGATTGAGTTTTACGAAGGAAAAATCGGTGGGGGCAAGACATATTCAGCCGTACTGCGCATACTCAAATATCTTGCCAACGGCGGAGTGGTTGCCACAAACATAAACCTTAATGTTGAGCAGATTAGAAAACTGCTTGATCACGATTACGGATATGAACTGAACGAGAAACAGATCATTCAGCTTTCAGAAGATAATGTTCTGTTGTTTCACCGATACACTCCACAAGGCACAAAAGAACTTCCGACTTTGGTCATCATTGATGAAGCGCATTTGTTTTTCAATGCTCGTGAATGGAATAAAGCCGATAAAGAATTGTTGACATTCATAACTCAAAGCAGGAAATGTTTCACGGATATAATCTTCATCACACAGAGTTTAAAAACAGTGGATAAACAGCTTAGGATTCAGGCTCTTTTCGTCTGGCATTTCAAAGATTTACAGGGATTAGTCCTGCCGATTCTGAATTTCATCAAGTATCCCTTACCGCAAATTCTTCAGATTCAATTCAGCAATGATTCACAACTACAAGCTCCGCTGAAACGTCGGTTTGTCTGGAAAAGAAAAGCTCTTTTTAAGTGTTACAACTCATTTGAACTGTTAAGGGAATTTCCCCGCTTAGAGCAAAAAGAGAAGATCGAAAAAGGCAAAACAAAAATTTCAACCAAGGATAAAAAACTCGCTGTCGCAGGATTACTGATTTTGTCCTTTATCCTCGCTCCGAAAGTCTGGGGGGTTTTCACCTCATACAAAGAGCGTTTACATATAGAAAAAAAGAAGGTTCGAGCCGTCTATAAAGAGAACTCGATTCGAGCACGTTACACTGTAGTCCGGGAAACTTTTATCGCCTTCCTTAAAGTTGACCGTAAATCCGTCATAATAACGGAAAAGAATGAGTATTGGAAAGGTTATTACTGCGAATATGGATTAGTTAAAGACGTGAATAGGAATCGGGTGAAAATTCAAAAACCTGATGGCTCTTACCTTCTTCTGATTGACGATAAAAAACCGTACATGAAGGAAGGCGAAAATGTCATTAATAGCAACCGTAACAGCGCAAGGGAGACTTCTTGAAGTCAAAGTATCAGGTTATCAAGCACGCCCAAAACCACCTATCGGCAACAAAAAAGCGATCAAAGAGTTTTCACCACGGA
>CAZFUR010000171.1:0-2576 GCA_964522245.1 uncultured bacterium
GGCAATACCCTCGAAGGAATCACAATTGAGGGCAAAGATATTCCGATAGTTATAGATGAAATCCCTATTATTGCTGTTGCGGGAGCATTATCTAAGGGACGGACCGTTATAAGGGATGCGGGTGAATTAAGGGTAAAAGAGTCCGACAGGATAAAAACGATGGTTACGAATCTGCGGGCATTAGGTGTTGATATGATAGAGCTTGAAGACGGAATGATTATCAATGGCGGTAAAAAACTGAAAGGTGCGGTAGTTAGCAGTTTTACAGACCATAGAGTGGCTATGTCGATGGCCGTTGCGGGATTATATGCCGATTCTCCCGTGACTATCAAAGATACGACAAACATAAACACCTCTTTTCCGGGGTTTGAGGATATTTTGAAAAAAATAACGGGATAGGAATTATGCTCAAAGAACTCAATATCAAAAATCTAGTACTTGTGAAAGAAGCGTCTATATCTTTCAAAACCGGTCTTAGTGTTATAACCGGCGAAACAGGTGCCGGAAAATCTGTGATAATAGGTTCGCTGAAACTCATTTCCGGGGAGAGGGCTAATTCAGATATTATCCGTAGAGGCGAAAAAAGATGTGTCGTTGAAGCGGTTTTTGATATTTCAAGCAACAAGCCCGTCTCGCAAATACTGGAAGATATGGGAATGGATTCGGATGATAATCTGTTGGTTATTAGAAGAGTGATTAATATTGATGGCAACAACAGACAATTCATCAATTCTTGCACTGTTCCTCTTTCTGTATTAAGAGAAGTTTGTGCCAAAATAATAGATATACACGGACAACATGAACATCAATCACTTTTTAATCTGGAAACACACCGTGTGTTTTTAGATTGGTTTGCCGGTTTAACCGAAACTATTGAAAATTATAATGATGATTTTATTGAATACCGGAAAATATCGGATAAAATTGAGTCTGTGGAGAAAAAGATAAAAGACAATGAGCGTGAAAAGCAGTTGTGGCAGTATGAACTAAATGAGATAGAATCTGTCCGTATAGACCCTAACGAAGAAGAGTCGCTAGAGCGAGAATACCAGATTGCCTCAAATGCAGGAGAAATAAAAAGTAGATGTTTTGAATTCTATGAATCTCTGTACGGTATGGATGACTCGATTTATGATTCGCTGTCCGCTTTAAATAGGGTATTGTCCGACTTGAGCAAATTGGACGATTTTTTCGCAGATAAAATAGACATATTGAACGATATAACCGCCACCATGGAGATTTTAGCAGGCGAAGTAAAAAACAGGGGTGAAGATATAAACATAGATGAACAAAGTATCGTACTGATGGAATCACGAATAGCATCGTTTGAGAAATTAAAACGCAAATTTTCCAAATCGATACCGGAGATTCTTGATTATGCGGAAGAATTGAAATCTAAAATAAACGATCAAGAACAGGTAGGCGAAGAGCTTTTAGAACTGAAATCCCGTAAAGAAAATTTATATAACACTCTGATAACTAAATCCGATGAGATAAATCTGTCTCGCAAAAAAAGTATCTCCAAGTTGTGCTCAAAAATAGAAGATGAGTTAAAAAAACTTGGTATGTGTGAATCTAAGATAAATATCAAGTTAGATTTATCAGATACACCGGTTATGTCGGCTTGTGATTGTGTAGAGTTTATGTTTGCAGCAAATAAAGGCGAGTCCTGGTCGCCGTTGCGAAAAACAGCATCAGGTGGAGAAATATCAAGGTTAATGCTTGCGTTAAAGTCAACTTTCGCTAGTGTCGATAGTATTGGAGTCATGGTGTTTGATGAAATAGATGTGAATATAGGGGGAACCACGGCTAGAGACGTCGGCAAACGCTTGAGAGCATTATCCGCGAATCGTCAGGTTTTATGTATAACGCATCTGCATCAAATAGCCGGTTTTGGCAATGCCCACTATAAGGTTGAGAAGTTCGTTGCCGAAGACAGGACTTTTGCCAAGATTACTGAACTTGATATAAACGATCGAATCGAAGAAATAGCAAGAATGCTAGGTGGACAAAATTTAACATCCGTTACCCTCGTTCACGCTAAAGAGCTGATAGAGGCTAGCGGTATTAAATAAGGAGACAAGGGGTGGGTTTAATAAACGATACTACGTCTAAAACCAACATAGAAATAAAAGATTGGGCTAGGATTTTCTTCAGAAGGAAGGGGTTGTTTATGATGGGGTTTATGGCTGTGACTCCGTTAGTGTTTCCTATAATTTTTGGGTTGCCCAATCTGTATAGATCCAAAACTGTATTGTTAATAAGGGATAAGGCAAACCTAAAACTGATTGCCGGTCAGATAAATGTCTCTACCCCGATAAGAGAGCGTGTCCGCACATTTAGAAGCGAAATATTAAGCTGGAACAGTGTAACAAGAGCAATGGATGCGGTTGGGCTTTCCGATATAGCGAAAACTCCGTTAGAGATGGAAGCACTTGTTAACAAGACAAAAAAAGGTGTTCATATAAGTCGATCAGGCAGTACTAATAAAACAGATATTGTCACTGTTTCTTTTACCCACAGAGATCCCGTGATAACACAGCGTTTTTTGAATATACTTATCACTAATTTCATAG
>CAZFUR010000171.1:2586-5278 GCA_964522245.1 uncultured bacterium
TTTCATAGAAAGAAGTTTAAAAGAGCAAAGGGTAGAAATTGTTTCCGCCATTAATTTTATAAAGGAGCAAATTGCTTCATATGAGGAAAAATTGCAAGAAGCAAATGCCGCTCTAATAGCGTTTAAGAAGAAGAATGCCTATGATTTACCCAAAGGGAGAAGAACTTCTGTCAATACAATACTCACGCTTGAAATGCGTAAAAATGATCTAAACTTTAAGCTTGAGGATTTGAGAAAAGAAAAAGAAATGTTGGAAGAAAAAATAAAGTATACCGAAGAAAATGTTGACACAACTGCTGATTCTCCCGATCCGATTATCTCTGATCTTGAAGATAAATTGGAGCGTTTAGATAAACAATTGAGAAATCAGGAGTTGGTGTATACCGAAATGCACCCTGACTTAATGGAAACCAAACGTTTAATACAAGCGACCGAAGAAAAGATCGCAAAGCGCAAGACAGAAATAATAGACAACGATATTGTAGTAGAGAATGAGGAATTAGACCGCTTGCAAGATAAATTAACCGCTTTGGAACTTAAGATAGCATCTATTGAGACTCGAAAAAGGCGTGTGGAAAGTTCTTTGAGAGAAGCGAAAGACAAGCTAGATGAGCTACCTACATTAGACGAAAAATATGCTTATCTACAAAACGAGGTTGATGCGGCAAAAAATGTTTACGGGAGCTTAAAGCAAAAACTTGAGGCGACTAAAATGGCGCAACACATAGATACAACAGATCAAGGCGTCAAATTTGAAATACTTGAACCTGCTCGTCTTCCGTTAAAACCGTATAAACCGAATAGATGGCAGATATTGATTATAGGGATATTGGCGGGGTTGGTTGTTGGTGCAGTGATAGCTATGGTTGTGGAGTACGCTGACCACTCATTTAGGGGTACTGAAGATGCTCGCGCAAGGCTTCCTGTTCCTGTGATTGGGGTTATCCCGTCAATTGTTACCGCAAGAGAAAAGAGAAGAAAACACATTAAAAATTTTCTATTTGCCTGTTTATCCATAGTTTATTTAATCGGATTGTGTTTTATTTCCGCGTACGTATACAAATATTATCATTAAACTAAACTTTTCTTGGATAGAAAATGTACAAAGAATATTTTTCTCTTGATATAATGCCGTTCAATACTACTCCCGATGCGGAATTTTTTTTCGCGAGTGAACAACACGAAGAAGCACTAGCCAGATTGCACTATTCGATAACCGAGCGCAAAGGTTTTGTGCTTATTACCGGAGAGATTGGTTCTGGTAAGACAACGGTGTGTCATTCATTACTAAAACGTCTTGATAGAAACGTGAAAACCGCTCTTATTACTAATACTCGCCTAACAGGTAAAGAATTGCTCAAGATGATATGCCTTGAATTTGAAATTGACTGTAAAAAATTGACTCGCATAGAATTATTAGATAGACTGAACAGTTTTTTGATAGATCAACTTGCGAAAAATAATAATGCAGTAGTTTTTATAGATGAAGCGCAAAACCTGACTCCTCGTGTGCTTGAAGAAGTCAGATTGATATCAAACCTCGAAACCGATAAGCAAAAGCTTATACAAATTGTTTTAATGGGTCAGCCCGAGTTGTCTCTCAAACTTGAGTTGCCAGAGTTAAAACAGCTGAAACAAAGGATTGTGACGCGATATCATTTGTGCCCGATGACGTTTAAGGAATCGGAAGAATATATTCTGCACAGGATGAGGATAGCCGGTGCAGACGGGCGTAAGATTTTTACCACCACCGCTATAAAAGAGATAATAAATTACTCAAAAGGCATACCTAGGTTGATAAACATTGTCTGCGATCAATCTTTGTTATATGCTTTTTCTACACATAAAAAAAAGGTTAGCGATCGGATAGTGGCGGAAGTGGCTGATGAATTTGTTAAATATAAAAAGGACCCTATTGAGGAGATAGAAAAGGTAGAGTCTCGCAAGGTTTTAAAAATAGATGAGACGCACAAATGTTTAAAACCCGGTTTTTGGAGAAGATTTTTTGCAGGGAAAAGGGATCGTTTACAAGGAGAAGACGGTATTGTTATTGAGTTTGATGGCGCTGTGTTACGTAAAATTGATAAATTTAATAAGAAGTTCAGCCGATATTTAATAGGGAGACCCAAAAATAATAGTTTGGTGGTTAATAGGAAACATTTTGATACATTCAAAAAAGCGTTAAAGAGCGAAGGTATATATATAGAAATATCTTAAAAATAATGGAAGTAATTTTATAAAGAGGTTCTTATGGGAAAAATATCGATGGCTCTGGAAAGAGCGGAGAAGGAAAGGGACAAAAAACGCGAAATAAGGAGGTATGTCGCTAAATCTTATGATGATTCTGGTATAAATCCCAGGGTAGTCGCTTATTATGATCCAAACTCGTATATTTCAGAACAGTACAAGTTGCTTAGAAATAATATATTGTCAAATAGTTCTAACAAAAAGTTACAAACCATAGCCATAAGCAGTTCTCTTCGTAAAGAAGGCAAGACAACCACAATAACCAACCTTGCCGTAACGATGGCAAAAGTAAAAGGAAGCCGTGATAAAATTTTATTGGTTGATTCTGATTTTTATGCTTCTTCTGTTGCAAAACTTTTACATATTCAAACCAAAGTCGGTTTATCGGATGTTTTGTTAAAAGAGCAGAACTTGATGGATGCGATTGTGAAAACAAGAATAGACA
>CAZFUR010000172.1:0-3024 GCA_964522245.1 uncultured bacterium
GCAATGGTTTTGGAGGTTCTGTTTTTAAGTATCTCGTGTATGTGGATTATGATGTATATAACAGATTACTACCAAGGTTTCATCGACTACTACATAACGGATTCTGTAGATAAACAGAACGCCATGAACATCATCAGTAAACCGATTTATTATTTTCTTGGAGGCGCGGTAGCGTTTTGCAGTATCGTTTTCGGTGGAATGGGGATTTTGATAAGCCATAAAATAGCGGGACCGCTATACCGATTAAAACAACAGATAAAAGGTGTTATCTCCGGTGACTACAAAAGTAAGATAAAATTCAGAAAAAATGATCTACTACATGATATCGCCGACCTTTTTAACGAGATGATTGAAAGTTTAGATAACAAAACACCCGGTGCATTATCGGATATAAACAAACTCGAAGAGAAACTGAAAAAGTTAAATAAATCGCTCAAAGAAGATAACCCTGATAAAAAATATATAGCTCAAGAGATTGACGGTACACTCGGCATTTTAGACAAAATGAAAAACAACAACTAGTTTTATTCTCGATGACCGGGAGAAAATTATCATGAGGAAAAAAAGTAAAGCGTTCACCCTGATAGAAGTCATCGTCGCTATGGCAGTATTGATGATCGTAATGACAATGATTACGCTCATAGCCAGGGAGGTAAAGTATAACGCCAATATTACCCTTTGCTCAAACAACTTAAGACAGATATCTATTGCCATGACAATGTATTACAACGATCATAGGGATTATCCTAAAGGTCTGCCATACGGTACATTGGCACACCAGTTAGACCGATATATCGAAAACAAGAAAGTCTTTATCTGCCCTAAAGATCAAGACGAAGAGGAAGATAGCTATTCTCAGTATTACGTTTATCCCGGCGAGAGTTTCGGGTCACTCAAATATATACTAGGTTGCCCCCGCCATAAGAGAAATAGCATGACAGCGGCTATTTTTTCTCTAAAAAATACTCAAAAACTAGAGGTCGCAAAAGTCATCGAAAAGACGGTTTTTAAAGAAACCGGGAACATTCATATTACCATCCTTGAAGACGGTTCAAAAATTACATCTAAAAGATTGGAGACCCAACTTATCCAATCTTTTCACATGAAAGGCGGATATTTATACTCCGTCATACGCGTACCAGAAGGGCAAACCGGATCAATATCCGTAAAAGCAACAAAAGGCACAAGGTTAGAAATAGTGACACCCGCCGCAATAGCCGCCGTAAGGGGAACAGCCTTCACTATTCAAGTCGGCAGAAACAATAAGTGGGCATACTCAGATATAAAGGTTACCGAAGGAACAGTAGCTGTAAAACCTATAAAAGGATACAAGAAGAAAAACAATAAGTATACCAGAACAGGCAAAGATCTCATCATTCTAAAAAAGTCTATGAGAACCAAACTTTTTAGAAAAAAAGCACGGCTCAAGAAAAAAAGAATCAGAAAAAGAATAAAAAGACTGAAAAGAAAAATCAGACGAGGAGTGAGAAGGGGTAGAAGAATGAGACGTGAAAAAATGTTATGCAACTGGTTATCCAGACTAATAGGAGGAAGTGTCAGACCATACCCCGGTATATATCCTTGATTATAATTAGCCTCTACCTGAGTGAATCCAGAATAGACCGACAAAACTTGGGCAAATCGTCAGGCTTGCGAGAAGTGATTAGGTTACCGTCTATAACAACTTCGCTATCCTCAAAAACAGCACCCGCATTGATCATATCATCTTTTATAGCCCTATAAGAGGTTACTCTCTTGCCATCAATTATATCCGCCGAAGCAAGAACCCAACCACCATGACAAATAGAGGCGACTACTCTTTCTTTACGATTCATCTTGCGGACAAAATCCAAAACAGTGTCATAAAGCCTTAAATGTTCAGGTGCCCAACCACCCGGTATCAGCACACAGGCAAAATCATCCACATCCACGGTCGCAACATCCGCATCTACTTTTGCAGGAACCCCGTATTTTCCCGAATATTTCTCCGCCGAGCCCGTACCCAAAAATAAAACATCGTAACCCGCTTCTTTAAAACGGTAATATGGATAGTACACTTCAAGATCTTGAAAATCTGTTTCCAGAAGAATCGCTATTTTTTTCATAAAAAGCCCCCTGACATCTAATACTCATATACCCATAAAAGTAAAGTATCTATTCGTAACAAATATTGCAATAAAAAAAACTGCCACATCATATGATGTGGCAGTTGAATTGTAAATAATCGAAGGAAAATCTATTTTCTACGTTTTCTGCTAACTAATCCCAAAATACCCAACCCCAACAAAATCATGCTCATAGGTTCGGGGATGTAATCAGATCCAAACGACAAATCATCATAATACACCGTCGATGAAGTACCGTCATTATCAGGACAAAAAGAACCGAGCCCAATATATCCCACACCCAAATAATCCGACCTGTGAGAAGAAGCAACCTTGGTACCGTCTACAAAATAATCCGCACCGCCGGCTTCTGTGAGAGCCACTTTAAATTGATGCCAACCTTCCGATCTAGCAACACCGGTACTACCCCCATACGGTCTGGTCGGTGGAGTATTTCCCGTTGTATGATAGTAGTAATCAGAACGATTCCACAAAGTTCCAAGCTGAATATCCGCTCTTTCGTCAGCAAAAGGGACAGGTGTATTCGGAATAACCGACAGATAACCAGCAGGAAAAGCACTACCAGAGGCAGGTTTATCGTAATACCACACACTCACCCACGGATTATACTCTTTTTTCATCGCATTGTGATTGAACGACCTCAAAACAGCACCCCAAAAACTCGCACCCGGGTACTGCCCCGTGGAGGTGATCTGTAATTTAGTAGCATACGAACCTGAATGGACATAATCGGTCGTCTGCGTCATCTTTGTAGCAGGCGACTGACTGGGAGTATATTTGTAAGACATATTTGTATAGTTATCGGCATGAGTACCTGACCAATTTGTCTCAAAACCATCAATAACTAGATAAGCCATAACAGGATGACTCAAAAACATAACAACAGCAGCAAACATCA
>CAZFUR010000172.1:3124-5274 GCA_964522245.1 uncultured bacterium
CCCAAAGCCGACGACTCTTTTATATGCACAAACAATATCCAGAATCCCCACGTCAGAAAACCTCCCAACATAGCAGACAATGCGACCTTCCTATTCATTCTCTTGCTGAATATCGCTCCACAGTAGATGGGCAAAAAACATGCCGCACATAATCCAAAAAAGATAGCCGTGGCTATGGCAATTATACTACCGGGCAATTTATATGCAAACACCACCGTCAGAATAAATGCTAACATTATCCCGATTCTTGTTATGGAAACAGTATGCCTGACATCTCTTTTGATAAATTTCTGAACAATATCACGCCCAAAAGACGTACCTATTGTATGAAACAAACTGCTCAGAGTAGACATCCCCGCCGAAAGAAGTATTAGCAGAAAAATGTAAGTGAACCATATCGGCATAGCGGAATTGATGTAAAGCGGTATAATTTTGTCTATGTTCGGTTTACCGGTAGCAGGATCGACAACCATAGCCATAGCAATTTTCCCCGAAGTCTGATAGAAATACAGGTTACTCAAAGATCCAACCACAAATATAGCCGCAACAGTAAACAACAGAAATATTCCACCCATTCCCATCGCCCTATTGAGTTCTTTTCCGCTACTTACCGTCATGTACCTTACAGCCAATTGAGGTTGAGCCAACACACCTATTCCGACTCCCATAACAATCGTAGATACAAGAATCCACCAATATTTTGAGCCGAACGCAGGCATAGAAGTCCAACCGTTATGCCCCGCCGCGGCAAGTTTAGACGGTAACTCCGACACCAAAGCGGTCAACGCCTTATGAGCCGGTACAATACCACCCAATTTAGCATACGTAAGGACGATCAGAAAAATCATCCCGACCAACATGATTGAACCTTGAAACCCATCCGTATACATGACACCTTTCAAACCGCCCCAAAAGACATAAAATGCGATCAGGAAAGCAAAAATAAGCAATCCCACACCGTATGAGATAGGAAAAGTCTGTTCTACGAATCTGGCTACACCGATCATAACCGCCGCCGCGTACAAAGGCATAGCAAGAAAGATTATCGTACCCGATATAACCTGAATAGCTCTTGATTTAAAACGTTTACCGAGTAACTCAGGAAACGTATGCGCCCCCACATGATGCCCCAACGCCCGGGTCCTTCTCCCAAAAACGGTAAACGCTATAAATATACCTACAAAAATATTTAATACCGACAACCACAACAACCCCATACCAAATAATCCGGCAACGCCTCCAAACCCAACAATAGCCGAAGTACTGATAAACGTCGCACCGTATCCCATAACCATTAAAAAAGGATGCACCTGTCTACCGCCTATCAAATAATCCGACGCTGTTTTTGTCCTTTTATACCCCAGCCATCCCAGATAAACGGTGACACCCACATACAGCAGTACGATTAATGTTGCTAACAAAATATTCATTCAACAGCCTCCATACAATTATATTTCTTCTTCCAGGTGTTTCTCTTCTTTCAACCAATCCAGATCTTCTTTTGAGAGTTTATCGGTATCCTCATTCCACTTCATAAAACCGTACACAACACAGAGTATGGCACTACATATACACAATACATACGCTAAAAATATCCATATATCTCCCAAACCCAACATACCGCATTCCCCCTTTGACTGGTTAATCGATCTAGTTAAATTATGTAAAACTTACCATTGAATTCACAACAGACACACAAGAACTAAACGTATTAAAACAACTTATACATATCTTGCTATATACTCATAAAATAATATTTTTTGCAACTTTTTTCTAACAGGTCTCAATTTTAGCGATAAACAATCTAGACGGTTTCCATATCTTTTTGATTGACTATCCCGATTTTGTTATGCTGAAGAAGGTATGCGGCGTCTTCAAGATTATCCACATGAAAAACGATCAATGTTTTTGCCATAGCATACATCTCGCTGACGCTGATCTTGTTGCTCTTGAAGGTATTGAGCACTTTAGCAAGACCGCCTATTTCGTCAGGTACTTTAACACAAAGTACTTTTTTCTCGTGGACAACAAAACCTTTATCTTTAAGAACCTTGAGGGCTTCTTTATGTTCGCTGACTATCAACCTTAAGATACCAAACCCAGTACCTGAATCGGAAACGGCAAACCCGCGTATATTGATACCGTTATCA
>CAZFUR010000173.1:0-5267 GCA_964522245.1 uncultured bacterium
TGTCCCTTTGCGACCAATCTTGCGGAAATCTCCTCTACATGTCTCTCTATACCACCATAAACTGCCGGGATACCTTTTTGACCGATCATCGCTATTTTTAATTTTTTTCCCATAAAGCAGAGGTTCTCCGTCTGATAACAGTTTACTCTTTATTTAGAAAAAACAAACTCTATTTATCGGGTATAAGTTTTTTGGTTTTTTTCAACTCACGTTTGTAAGCAATATTGGTAGGCTCTTGTTTTATCGCTTCTTGAAGCATATTATATGCTCCTTTATAATCATCTCTACGCTTGAGAAGCATTGCTTTTTTAAACATATAATCACTATCGTAGGGATTATACTTTAACGCCATATCATAATATTTCACCGCATCATCATCTTTACTCCTGCGAAAAACACCCTTCGCAGCAATTAGATCCGCAATTTTTCCATATACATAATGATTAACCGGATCAAGCAATTGAGCCTGTCTGAACTTTTGCAACGATCGATCCCATATGATGTTTGTCTGATAAGTAAGCCCCTCATTATACAATATCTCAGATAATAACAACCTAGATCCTTGATAAACCCCAAAAGCAATCAAGAAAAACAAAAATAAACCCGTTATAGTAGATAAAAACCAGCTTCTGTTAATCTTGTGTAAAACGACAAGACTATTCAACTCTTTGTCAATATTGTAAGAGGAAACAATCAATATAGCAGAGATGATTACCATTAATAATGCGTTACTGTAGACATGGTTATTAAAATCAAACGCCGCATGAACCATAACCGTAACCAAAGACAACGTAGCCCCCATTAAAACCGCTTGACGGTTAGGATACTCCGTCAAAGCCCTTATACGACTTATCCTGGCAAAATGCATAATGAAGAAAAGTAGTACTATCAGAAAACCGACCACACCATAATCAACTAATAAATGAAGATAATCATTATGCGTATAGGTTATTTTACAATGAAAACTATCACGTTTATACTTAGGATAGTGCCACACAAACGCGCCAGCCCCAAAACCGAAGACAGGTTTCTCTTCAATCATCTTTATAGAATCACCCCATATACCGATTCTGGTGGTTATACTAGAATCACCTGTCGGCTTCATGGATAAAACTCTCTGCTGTATCGGTTTCACAAACGATGCAATCACAGCTAACCCGATAAGAAGAGTGATTATGAAAAAAACAGGCTTAAAACTACTCTTGCCATCATTATCACGAACAAATAACATGACAAAAAAGAAAACAAAAGCCGATAACCCAGCCAACCATCCTCCCCTCGAAAACGTCAACATCCATGCCATCAGCATAACAAGAAACGAGTATCCTATAAACAATCTCACACCGGTAACAAATCTGGCATACAAACAAACCAACAACGCCAATGGGAAAATCATCCCAAGATAACCCGCTAAATGATTTGGACACACAAAAGTACCGGAAGCCCTATCCTTGTACTGTTTAGGTTGATCTCTATCGATGATATTAAAAAACGACCGTATCTCTTGATCATTTATTCCGCCCGTCGGACCAATATACAACTCGTTGTCTATCTCCACTCCTTTGATAGAATCAGAGTGTTTTAGATATTGAATACCCGCCAAACAAGACAAAAACAAACCAACCAAAAACAAAACAAACACCATTGCGTAAATATATTTTTTCCGATAGAAATTATTGATTATAACGATATAAAGTATAGCGAAGTCGAGAATCTTCAAAAACTCGTTTCTGGAATCATAAGGCAAATCAGAAAATAGATACATCAGCAAAGAATATCCAAGAAATAAAAAAACGGGGATCTGGGTTTTTATACTGATAAACTGAAATCTACGTGTGAAAGACATCTTCAAAACCCATAAAAACAGTACCACCAGAACAGCCACATGAACAATATAAAACGATACCATATTGATCGTTCCAAAACTCAACGGCGTAAAAACCATAATCAATAGTATTACCGACAACATCAACAAATTACATACTTTATCTATAAAACTTTCAGATCTACTCATGATTTCTATCTTCTTTTTATGAAATTTATTTTAAAAAGCGCTCTGAGGAACATTAACAACATCACCCGGCTGTAAAACAACATCGTAATCGGTATTACCGGTCTTGATTATTTTATCCACATTGACCCTGATAGTCTCTTTTTTAGTCCCTTTGTTACGTATAACACTCACTTTGTTTTTTGCCGCATAGTCAGAGAAACCGCCTGCCTGAGTTATTGCCGTCAACACAGTCACGTTTCCGACTATAGGATATGCACCCGGTAATTTAACCTCACCTAAAACATAATATTTCCTCGACAAAACAGATACTGTAATGTAAGGATTCTTAAGGTACTCCTTAGCATAAAGATCCACCAATTTCTTCTGCAACTCACTTTTCGTCAAACCAGCGGCAGAAACATAACCGATAAACGGCAACGGTATTTTACCATCGGGAGCAACCTCTATCTCCTCCTGATCCAAATCAGTATGTCGATAAAATTTTATGGAAAGTATATCATTGGGCTTTATCTGATAACCAGTATCAACATACTGCCCCTTCTCCCCCGCAAAGGACAACGCCGCGCTCAACAGCACAAACGACAATACAACAAACTTAAATATACCCTTATAATTCATAACCCGCTATCTCCTATATTAAACAACACTTTCCTCATCAGTTTTTTTCTTGTTTCGAGTCTTTTTAGAAACCGACTTTTTCTCTTCAGGAACAGCCCCCCCATGGGTTTGATAATACCTATAGTTATGTCTATAATAGTAAAAATCATCTCGTTTCAGATTCACCTCATTCAAGATTGCGCCGATCAAGTTGCCTTCTATATTCTCTATAGTCTTAACCGCCCTGTAGGCAACCTCTTTCGGGAACTTGCGATAACCTAAAACAAGCAGTATACCATCCACCTCGCGAGCCATTATAGACGTATCACTAATTCCCATCAAGGGTGGCGAATCGAATATCACCAAATCAAATTTTTCCCCCAACTCCTTAACCATGCTCTTTACAACTTTACTCTCCAACATATTTCCTAAATGCCCCCCTCCTCTACCACATGGCAAATAAGATAAGTTCTTAACACGTGTTTGTACTATGACGTCATCGAAAGACGCGTTATTCGATAAAACATCAACTAAACCAACTTCCGGTGAATCAACATCCAATACTCTATAGATACTAGGTCTGCGCATATCGGTCTCGACAATAAGAACACGCTCAGAACTATCTGCTATAGTTATAGCAAGATTCACAACCGTAGTAGTCTTTCCCTCACCCACACCACCACTAGTTATCATAAGTGTCTTTAACTGTTTTTTCTGCCTTGAAAATTCTATGTTCGTCCTAAGAATCCTGTACGCTTCATAATTCGCTGAAAAAGGACCTTCTTTCAACAAAAGACCTACTTTCTGAGGAATAACTCCCAAAATAGGTAATTGGAGATATTGTTCTACATCATTTATAGTTTTTACCGAAATATCAAGATATTCTACAAAAAATGCCAACGCAACACCAAGCATAAACCCCGCCACTATACTTATCAATATGTTCATCAACTTGTTCGGTTTCGCAAAAACGCCTTCTATGGCAGGAGTCGCTTTTTCTATAATCTCTACACTAGTCATAGGCATATTCTCTACAACATCCTGCTCTTTAAGGTTCTGTTTTAGGAGAACATACATCTGTTTATTTGTATCTACTTCCCGCTCCAGACGAATATACTCCAACTCCTTGTTATCCAGATCCTTTAACTCCTCCTTCGCATCTGCCAACACATTAAAAAGTGTTTCTTCTCTGACTTTGGCGACCTCGTATTCGGTCTGTAACCCATTCATTATACCGTTTATTTCTATCTCTAACTTAGATTTTGCTTTTTCCACCTTCGATTTCGCCTCAAGAATAAGAGGATGTTTGGGTAAATACTGCTCTTCCAACGCCGATAATTCTATTTCAGACTCAGCCAATATATTTTTGAGAGTTGCCAAGTTGGGATATATTTCATCAACGGCTATAGCATAAAGTTTTTCTTCTTTTGATAGCTTCTTTAGTTCAGCTAACCTTACCTCTTTTTCCAAACGTTCAGTTTTTGACTTAAGATAATCCGCATTAAACTCTGATAACTGTTGTTTGTCTATATTGAATCCCTCTACAAAACTAAGATTTTTCTCCTTTTTTACCTCCTCTAACGCCACCTCCGATTTATACAAACTTTTGCGCATCTCTCCCAATTCGGCTCGCAACTTGCTTACCGCATGACCAACCTCTCTACGCCTAACGTTTAACCTCTGCTCGTGATAAACCAACGCTATCTTATTGGCTATATCAGCCGCCAAGAATCTATCCTTATTGTATACGACAACCTCCAAGATATTCGTATTTCGATACTGTTGAACATCGACACTACTGCGTAAAACATCTATCGCCTCTTCATAAGTAAGATCTTCATCCTCTTTTGAAGACAACTTTTTCGTCAGATCCAACGACTTGACTACTTCCATCAAAACATTTTTACCCTGAATAATCTCATACTGGGTTTGATAATAGTATGGATCATAGGTATCTTTTACTTGTTGATTACTGAAAAGATTTATCTCCGGTCGTTGTTTTTCTACCAATAATTTTGTGGAGGACATGTAAACGGGAGTTTGAACAAACGTCCAAACCGTAACAGTCATGACGATTATAAAAAATACAGCTAATACAACATCCTTTCTCTTTCGGATAATTTTCCAATAATCCAAGAAATGTAACTCTTTTACATTTTCCTTCAGGTCGATCTGCATATTTATCTCCATTCACGTTATAAATATTTGTGATAATATTTTCAGATTATCCTTTTTTTCTTTTATATTATCGTCAAACCTACCGTAAAAGTTAAACCAATTTTCATCAGGCAAACTATTTATGGACTTTGATATCCCTCAACAAGAAGAATAAAGGAGGGTCGGCATTTAGAATATAGCATTTATACCTGAGAAATACTCATTTCTCTCCCAGGTTCCGAAATCGGAATCTATGTCTGTCCTACGATATCCTATCTCATAGAACAACCACGGAGTAACCTGATAACTGACAACAGATCCAAGTCTAAATGACGCTGTATTAGGACTACTATAAACGGGAACTTTACTAATCAAACCGGGACCGGCAGATACCGCCCTATAAAGTCTACCGTTATACCATTCATAAGTATAGATCATATTTAAATCTACGGTAACCTTAGGTAAAACCTTATACGACATCTGAAAAGACGCGCTTTGG
>CAZFUR010000174.1:0-5252 GCA_964522245.1 uncultured bacterium
GGGCGGCATTTTTGTAGTGCGTTACAATCGATAACCTAGGATAGTTTATAGAAGGAAACAGTTCCTGGGGCAACCTGAGATACGATATTACCCCCAATAAGGTTACGGCAAGATAAATCATCGTTATGGTAACCGGTTTATTTATTGAAAACCGCGATAAATTCATATAGATAATCCCGTTGTTTCAATTGAAGAGTTTTCTCAACTATTAGTCGACAAGTTTACCATGTTTATTTAATATCTTCATTAAGAATAAATTTCACAACCGTTCCACCGCCTCAAGAATTCAGATCTCAAGCCGACATCAGAAAAGATTCACCGCAATAATAAAGGGGAAATTTTTATCGATACAACCCACCGCCGACTACATCTCGGGGACTTGTTCTTCTATTATTTTTACAGGGATACCGTCACCAACGCCTTGTTTCTCCCCGATCACAACCAATTCACCCTCTTTTATACCTCTGCTTATGACAGCATAATCCGCCGTAGAGTATTGGACAGCAACCGGTCTTTCAGATGCGATATGTGTTTCTTTAGACACAACATAAACATACGATTTGTTACGAAAAGAGACAATCGCCGATGTAGGAATAACCAAAGCGTTTTTCTTCTCAAACACATTTATTTTCACCCTAGCAAACATACCCGGTAACAGTAATTTTTGTGAATTAGCAACTCTTATATCCACAGAAAAAGTACGGCTCTCGCCCTCAACCACGGGTGATACGGTTTCAACAACACCCAAAAATTCTCTGCTCGGATACGCATCCACAAGAATATTTACTTTCTGCCCTATCGATATTTTTTCGATATCCCTTTCCACCACACCCACAGCGACAACCATATAAGAAACATCTATCAAGTCACACAATAAGGTATTCGGATTAACCGCCTCGCCGACATCTACATACTTGTTGCCCAACAACCCTTCATGCGGGGCGTACAGATCGCATTTATTCTTATCGAAAATAATATTTTCCAAAGCGATCTCCGCCGTATCCAACATGGTTTCGGTTTTCTCGTACTCCAACATCGCCTCTTCATACGACGATTTACTAGCCGCTCCCAATTTGTATTTCTGAGTCACCCTGCTAAGTTTTTTCTCCGCAATAGCCAAATTAGCTTCCGCCTCTCTTACCTTAGCCTCGGCATGACGTACCCTGATTTCCGATTCCTCATTCTCGATTGAAGCAACCAGTGCCCCGGCAGGAACAAGATCACCCTCTTTGAAATTAAAACTTCTCAGCATCCCGGCTTTCTCAAAACTCAGTCTCGTCTCTTTATGTCCTTTTAAGGAACCCAACACGGGCAATGAATCCTTAAAACCTGTGGAAAACGCCTTAAACACCGTAACAGGCACTCCGTCCGGCGTGGGAGCAGAACGTATACTATCGTTCTCGGCGGAATCGTTCTCGGAAGTACCGTGAAAAAGATCATCCTTGACACCCGCTTTCTTTAAATCTTTAAACAGACCTGCCAGAGAATATATCTCCTCTTTGTACTGGGAATAGACAATATAAACGGTGAACAAAATCATAGGGATTATGAAAAATAATGTTATCACTACAAGACGGCGTTTCTTTTTGTGCATGTCATTTATCCTATTTTAGGTTTATACAACTCAAAACAAACAGCGTACCATCTAAGAAGAGTTAACGCAAGACATGAAATTCTAAAAAAAGGGGGTTTATTTCTCTGCAAGCTCAACCTTATCCACGACAACCGTATCTATCCAGTCTTCCGTCTTAACCGGTATTCCCGTCACGGTAATTTTTTTGCCTATATACTGATTGAGATCTATAGAGTTACTCCTCGCCAAAGCTATCCATTTACGATGTTTGTATCCTCCCACAATTTTGTGTGTGGCAGGACCGATCGTAACCTTCTCTAATTTCAACAAGTACCCCGAATAAGAAACGGGTTCCGGCTCGGCAGTCTCAACAACCACGGCAGATTCGTTTTCAGACTCCGCCCCGTCTCCCACAACAGACGCCCCATTGTCAGGCTCGGTGGTTTCGGGAATTTCTCTGCGGGGTTGAAAGAACAGGTCTTTACCTATCGCCGCATCTAAACTTGCCAATTGTGTAAAATAGTCTGCCAAAGCCTTATATAAACTGCCTTTTTCCGTAGCCAATTCCGACTCCGATTGAAGTAGCTTTGACGTTTCAAGTTCTCCCAAACTGCGCTGAAGATTATATAGGTCAACCGTTTTTTTACGGAACTCTATTTTACTTTTCGCAGTATCTTTTGATATTTTAGCTTTGAGAAAATTGTGGTACGCATCTCTGACTTCTTCCACAATAGTATTTTTTTGGTTAGCAAGATCGTTCAAAGCTTCCATCCTTTTCACCACAAGTTCCTGTTTCTCACTTAAAGGCTGTAGGTTATCCAAAACACCCAAAGCAACCTCCCATTCACGTGTTTTAGAAGTACCTACCTTGGTAACACTCGGTGCTTCCGATCCTTCTTCACGCCTGACGGCAAACGAATTACCCCAAATATTCCACAAAAACCTAACCCCTGCCTTATACTCCGTCCTAAGATCAAGTTCACTCGGAACCCTAGCCGTATCTTCCGCTCCCTGCCCCAACTCGCCATACAGCTCTACATGAGGTAGAAAGTCGGATTTAGCAATATCCAGTTCTTTCTCCGATCGCTCAAATTTTAATTGTTCTACGGCAAAATCCGCCCTATTTTTTAGAGCGTATATCACATAACTATCCAATCTAAGCTGATTTTTTTCATCGACGGATTGTTGAGTCGGTTCAAATATTTTTATATTTTTTATAAGAGGAATATCCGCATACCTTTGATCAAGAGATATCTCCACATCATCAAGGGGATAAACCCTTATCGGCGTAGTTATATCTATATTCATCACGTTTTGCAAATCAAGAACGGCATGGGATAGCTCCTGCTGAGAACTGGCAACTTGGCTGTGTATCTGGTTGATCTGAGATTTTAGGTTCAATAACTCCAACTCCGAGACCAATCCCGATTTGAATTGTTCTTCCACAAGTTTCAGAGAATCCTGCGATTTTTTTAACAAAATTCGATAATTTTTCAGATTAGCTTCCGCTCTCGCAACCTCATAATATACTTTTGCGACCTCAATAGCTTTTTGAGAAACCACCCGTTTGTACTCTTTTTCTTCTATATCGAGAGCTATGTGGGCTTTTTTGACTTCGCTTCTAGCTTTGCCTCCGCTATAAACCATGTGTCTTGCCTGAAACTTATACCTATGCCTGACAAAATCTCTGGTTGAAGCAGAACTGCCACCCGTATCACTACCGGAACCGCCTTGCGCTTGCGAATACACAAAGTAAAGATTGGGGAAAAAGTTTCTTCGAGCAATAAAAAGATCTATTTTCGCTTTCTTGATCTTTTCCAACGCAATCTTTGCTTCACGATGATTCTCTATCGCTATACTTACACACCACGCAAGATCACGCCTGACCAGATCTTTTTCGTCCTCAAGCACTACCTCAATTTCAGGAACTTCTTTTACGGTATCGGTCGATACCGCATCGATTTTCTCGGATGGTGTCCCGGCGGGTTCTGAGATATCAGGTTTTGAGGTATCGGTTTTTTCCATTCGTTTACGTTCTATATTTTCTACCTCGAGATTCTTCTTGGCCTTACCGATGTAACGTTTCACTTTTTTGTTATCAGGTTGTGCCTGCAAAGCTTTCTCCCATTCATCGATCGCCTGCTGATATTCACCTTTACGGAAAAATTCTTTCCCTTTAGAAATTAGATCATCCTGCGCGCCCCCTGACGATGGTACCGCCTCCCTCACAGGCAACGAAGGAGCTGAAACTGTAGAGACTCCGGACACTTTCTCTCTGGCCTTTAGCAAATATCTTGTCAAGCGTTTACTGTCCGGTTTCAATTTATACGCTTCCTCCCAGATCTTGATAGCCATCTCATACTGTCCGTCACGATAATAGTTTCGCCCTTGATCAATCAGGTCGTCCACCTTTGAATCTACTGAAACGGACTGAGGTTCACTTTTGACAGGCGCCACAGAATCCGCGTCACCCGCTTTTGATTTTGCTCTGGAGATATACTTTTTTACTTTGCTGTTTTCCGGATCAAGTTCTAAGACTTTATTCCATTGTTCGATAGCTTTTTCGTACTGGCGTTGCCGATAATAGCGCCGACCACTGTCGATATGCTGTTTTACCGCTTCCTGATCAACCGTTTCCTGAGCAAACAGATCCACGGAAAAAAAACCAACCGTCCTATAAGAAATTGAGCCGAAAAGAACTAATCCGCACACACAACAAAGGATAGAGAAATTCTTTTTTAATATAGACAAAATACACCCCTCCTTAACGATTGACAAAACCACACACCGCCAGCAAAACCGATTTTAACAGATGGTATCATATAAAAATAGTATAAACAATAAAAAAACTCAGAACAAGATATATAGAAAATACCCTTATCTGTTCATGCAATCGATATATTAGTCTTAAAACAAGAATTTAACCGTCATCTATTATTTCTTCTACAATAGTTATTTATACAATTTCCTAAACAAATGATGCCGTCTGACAGATATTAATCTTGACTTTAAATAGAATGCTGAATTACTATCGTATTAACATTTTGGTCTCTATTTACGAACACGACGCACATAGCTAACAGAATAAAAAACAACGATTGAGGATTTCAATATGTGCAGGATACTGATCATCGATGAAACGGATACAATGACCGAAAAGATCAGACGGCTCAACTCTCCGATTGTATCCGAGCTGTACTACATCAATCAAGTTTCAGAGATTCTATCGGTAGTAAAGACTCAGCAGATAGACCTTATTCTATCCGATGTGAAGCTGAATGGCGAAGATCTGTTTCCTGTTCTTGAACAGATAAAAAGGTCTACTCGCAACAGTATCCCTATCGTCATACTCACTTCCGACTCCGACAGAGATAAAGTTCTGTCCGCCGCAAAACTAGGTACAATGGGATATTTTTTGGAACCTATCGAAGAAAACGTTCTTCTTGAAAAAATAAAACGAACCATCGACGGGTTTAAAAGACAACACTCCGCCAGACAATTTGTGCGCGTTCGTCCATCTGATGAAGATATAATCGAACTAAACTTTAAAGATCCTAGAAAAGGCGCTCTGGTAACAGGCACTTTAATTGATATCAGCCTCGGCGGCATGGGATTTTTACAAAATAATGAAAAAAACTCTCATAAACTTTTGCCTCACGATAAGGTACAAATCAATTTA
>CAZFUR010000175.1:0-5252 GCA_964522245.1 uncultured bacterium
GATAAGGGAAGCCCTTACAGAACCGATATCTACCATTTTGGAAGCTGTAAGAATTACACTAGAACGTTGTCCTCCGGAACTATCGGCAGACCTTGTTGATAAAGGTTTGGTTTTGGCAGGGGGTGGAGGTTTACTTCGGAATCTTGATAAGTTAATTTCAGAAGATACGGGGTTGCCGGTTTTTATCGCAGACGACCCTTTGAGCGCTGTCGCTCTTGGAACAGGTAAGGTTCTGGAAGAAATTAAGATGTTAAGCCGAATACGTTTAGAATAAAATGCTTTTATCAAAAAAGTCTTTCCGTACAATCTTAATCATTGTTTTTGTCACTGTTATTTTTTCTTCACGGTTTTCTATAGGGAAGAAGGCTCGCACTTTCTTTATGCAGTGTTTCAGACCTGTTCTTAAAGCATCTGAATCTACGGTCAATTTCACTAGGAATATCGGCATAAATTTTCGCACAAACAGGCAACTAAGAAGCGAAACCCACGCTCTAAAAAATGAGATAAAACTCCTTAATAGAAGACTTATTCAGCTCAAAGAGTATAAAGCTGAAAACAAACGTTTTAGGGAATTACTTGAACTTAAAGAACAAGTCAAGAAAAATGCTCTGGTCGCTAGAGTGATCGGTAGGGACCTATCCGGCTGGTCTCAGATTATCATCATTGATAAAGGAAGTAAACACGGTATAAAGGAAAATTTACCTATTGTTGCAAGCGGAGGAGTCGTCGGTAAAACGATGGAAGTCGGTCCATTTAGCACAAAAGTCCTTTTACTGATAGATAGAAAAAGCCGAATCGGTGGAATAATGCAAAAATCTAGAGTAGTCGGGATTGTAGAGGGCACCGGTGAAAACGATCTGATAATAAATTATCTTCCTAAAGACGAAGGAATTTATGTAAATGATTTGGTTTTGTCGTCGGGATTGGGATTAGTTTATGAAAAAGGGCTTGTAATAGGAACAATAAAAACTGTGCATGAAGCAAAACAAGGATTATACAAATACGCCAAAATTACTCCTATAGTCCCGTTTTATAAGTTAGAAGAAGTGTTGGTTATTCTAGAATCAAAAGGTAATATATAGTGTCTTCAAGAGTATACAGCTATTCCGATAAGAAAAAAACGCCCAAGAGAGTTTTCTTTCTCTACATCATAATATTTCTATTCACGGGAATACAGTCAAATTTAGAAATCGATATTTTTGGTAACTCTTTCAATGTAAATTTGCTTTTAATTCTTACATCTTTTCTAATAATCTACTTCGATTGGAGTAAAATATCATGGTATTGTCTGCTAGTCGGTATTGTCATGGATATTTTCTCATCAGCCCAACCATCAATAGCCACAATATCATTATGGTTTGCGGCTCTATTTATAACAAAAATAAAACGAGGTTTTTATCTGGAATATCTAAGTACAAACATCTTTTTACTTCTATTGCTAATCACGACATACAGTTTTATATTCACAATGTGTAACTATATAACCCAAGAGGTAGATGTTTTAATAAAACCGTTTACACAAATGGTTATATACAATTCCACATTAACTCTTTTTGCCGTGCCGTTTATAACCCCTCTATTAAAGGGATTGTTATATGGTAAGAAGTAATCGTGCCGAAGAGCATTTTGCGAACAGATTTGAAGGCAGAACATATTTTTTGCTACTGCTGATCATACTCGCGTTTTTGTTTTTAGTATTTAACTTATGGAAAACACAGGTACTCAAGGGATCTTGGTTTCAAGAACTGTCAAAAAATAATCGAATAAGAAAAATAGTCATTCCTCCTCAAAGAGGCACAATATATGACAGAAAAGGTATCATTCTTGCAGATAACCGCCCAAGTTTTGATATCGAGATAATAACAGAGGATATTCCGAAAAATAAAAAATCCGAAATCGCAAAAAACCTAGCATCTATTCTAAATATCTCACCGAAAAGAATTCTCAAAAAGATTCAAATCTCCAGACGTGTACCGTATGTTCCCGAAAAAATAGCCAGAGACGTGAGTATAGACAAAATTACAAAAATACAGGAAATTAGAGAAAAATTCCCGGGAATAAATATCGTTCCCGTGCCGATCAGAAACTACAGATTCGGTGATCACGCCAGTCACCTAATCGGATACATAGGCAAATTGACATCGAACGATTATAAAAGGCTCAAAGATCAGGGATACTATATTCAAGATTACATCGGCAAACTAGGCGTTGAGCGTATTATGGAGACTCAGCTCAAGGGGATCCACGGAGGAATGCAGGTTCAAGTGGATAATAGAGGCTATACCGATCGGTATCTGGGGGTAAAAGATCCCATTGCGGGGAATAATGTATATCTGACTATAGATCATCATCTACAGATCAAGGCAGAATCTATGTTAAAAGACAAAACAGGCGCTATCGTTGTTATGGATACCAGAAACGGTGACGTTTTGGCTTTGGCAAGTAGTGCTTCTTTTGATCCTAATCTATTTGTGAAACCCACTTCTCCCGAAATAATCAGAGAACTTTTTCAGAGCAAGAAAAAGTATCTCATCAATAAAGCCATAAGAGAACAATACCCGCCGGGATCTACATTTAAAATACTTGTCGCCATAGCCGCACTGGAAGTAGGTGGGCTCACTGTTGTAGATAAATATTACTGTAACGGCGGTTTTAATTTGGGTAAATTTACTTTTCATTGCTGGTTTAGAGGCGGACATGGATATCTGACAGTTATAGAAGCTATCAGATACTCCTGTAACGTTTTTTTCTATAATCTTGGCGATAAAGTTTTGGGTGTCAGAGATATACACCATTGGTGCGATCAGTTTGGCTTTGGCAGAAAAACAGGAATTGACCTCGATAGAGAAATAACAGGACTTAATCCCAGTAAAGTTTGGAAAAGAAAAACTTTAAAAGAGGCGTGGTATCCCGGTGATACTATAAACTTGTGTATAGGACAAGGTTATATCCTTGTAACTCCTATTCAACTTGCCTGTTATGTAACGGCTATCGCCAACGGTGGTAAACTTTTTAAACCTAAAATTATAGATAAAGTTGTCTCAAATACAGGAAAAGTGATAAAATCATATCCGACTAAAATAAGGTCTGAAATAAAAATATCGGCAAACACGTTAAAAATCGTCCAAGAAGGCATGAAGGAAGTTGTTCAACATAAATACGGAACAGGTATCAGGGCAAGAGTAAAAGGACATGAGGTATCCGGTAAAACAGGTACTATTCAGATGGGAACCGCTGATCACCGTATCCATCATGCGTGGTTTATGGGATATACGCCGTCCGATAAACCGGAAATATCCATTGTTGTTTTAGTAGAAAATGCTGTATCGGGTGGGTCAGACGCCGCACCGATAGCCAAAGAAATTTTTCAGTATTACTATGAAAATATTGCCGCAAGAGGATCTTTATAAGATGTTCAATTTTAGATTAATAAAACATATTAATTATTTCCTATTTTTTTTGGTTTTATTGATTATATCAATAGGAATATTTTTTATTTACAGTGCCTCTTATCAAATAACGATAGAGACAAACGCCCGTGTAAACTATTTCTCTAAACAAATAGTATGGGCGTTATGCGGTATGACGGCATCTGTTTTTGTAATTCTTTATGATTATGAGAAACTGAAAAAGTTGTCTTATCCATTGTTAATAGTCAATCTATTGTTATTATTGTCTGTTTTATTGTTAGGTAGTGAACGGTACGGGGCTCAAAGATGGTTAAAAATAGGCGGATTCATTCTTCAACCGTCGGAATTCACTAAAATCACATTAATTTTGGCTTTGGCAAGATTTTTATCTTTAAATCTTCATAAATGTCAATCGTTATCGTTTCTGCTTAAAGCTATTTTACTGATATCCATGCCGATATTGTTAATCCTAAAACAACCTGATTTAGGCACAACACTGGTGTTTATCCCCACATTTATCGCTATGATATTTGTAGCTGGAGCGTCGTTAAAATATCTTATCAGCTTATTGTCTATCGGTTTATTATCTATTCCCGGATTCTGGTTTTTTCTAAAAAGTTATCAAAAAAATCGTATACGAGTGTTTTGGGATCCAAATCTTGATCCTACAGGATTAGGATACCAGTCGATTCAATCTAAAATAGCGGTAGGATCAGGTGGATTGTTCGGTAAAGGTTGGTTGAACGGCACACAAAATCAACTTAATTTTCTACCTAAAAGACACACCGATTTTATCTTTTCCGTTGTGGGAGAAGAATGGGGTTTTGTGGGCGCACTGTTTCTTATAATGTTATATTTTGCTTTAATTGTGATGGGAATATATATCGCTTCAAAATCGAAAGACGTTTATGGTAAACTTGTGGCAACGGGTATATCTATTATGATATTATCTCACGTCATGATTAACATCGGCATGACCATAGGAGTTATGCCTATAACGGGATTGCCGTTATTGTTTTTAAGTTACGGCGGATCATCCATGCTGATGTCAATAATGTCAATAGGAATATTACAAACTATTTGGATAAGAAGAAGACATGATTATTAATTTTTTTACCTAACTCAAAAGCACCATCTTCATTTAACCGTAATGCCATCATGTTGAGTGCTTCAAAAAATTCAAATGAGTACTCTTTCATGCCCTTTAGGGACTGACTCTCTTGTTGCGAATTAATTTCCTGTTGCAGTAACTGTAACTCGTTAGATTTTTGTCGAGCCTGACTTTGCCATTCAATATCGTCGGTTTTATCAACCAGTATGGCCCAGTTGAGGTTGTTATCACGAAATATGTGAACATCGACGACTTTAGTTTCAGAAATTTGAAGGGTAGGTAAAATTTCATAGTCACTGGACATGGGGATAAGACCAGACAGAAATAATGCATCATCAAGAATGTTTTGTTGTAGTGACCATGCGGGCAATCCCAGTGCTTCGATATTGCCTCCCTGATTGATTAAAATACCCTGATTATCTACCGCCAGATAGGCGAAGGTCTGGGTTTCTAAAGTGATCTGGAGAATTTTGTTGATGACATTGTCGGGATACAGGTTTTTCATTGTAACGTTACAGAGTGTTTATAAGTAGACTGGCCAGAGACTGATATGCATTTTCAACATTACTGCTATCCTTTGCGCTGGTTTGAATAATAGTCCATCCGTCATTTTCGAGCTGTTTCAGCCTCAACTGGTCTATGCCCCAGCTGTCAATCAGATCCAGCTTGTTAATGAACATGATAAATGGAATTTCGCCAACTTCTTTAAATGCTTTTTGTTTTAACCGGAT
>CAZFUR010000176.1:0-5241 GCA_964522245.1 uncultured bacterium
ACAATAAGAACTCCACAAGCATCAATAAACATTAGAAAAGGGAAATTTGAGATTAAAGCAACGGAAAATAGTACCATTATCAAAGCTTACAATGCAACGACTCTTGTAGAAAATCTTAAAAGTGGAATAAGAACTGTTATTCCCAAAAAGGCAAAAGGTATAGTGCTCTCATCTGAATCGGGTGTAAATATCTCCTCTTTAGAGGATAAAAAAGATAATCACTCAACAACCCCCGTCTATATTGAAGATAAAAATGAGCCATCTGTTGCGATCCTCTCTATTCAATCAAGAGAGGTTAGCAAAACAAATCTCTCCCCCATTGCTGATATGGTCGCATCAGAAATTAAGCTAAAATCTAATACGGAGGTATTTTATCTTGACGATGTCCGTGAAATGCTTAGAGCTGAGGGCATTGATAATCTTTTAAACTGCTATACAGACTCCTGTATCTCACGAATAGGATCTTTTATCGGAGTTGATAAGGTTGTCGTTGGTCGATTAGGTAAACTTGGAAGTAGCTATATTTTTGATCTTAAAATTGTTGATGTATTGAGAGACAAAACAATCAATAGAGTCTCAGCCTCTGTAAAAGATGATCCGGGTAAAATTATTGATAAAATATCAAATATTGTAGATAATCTTGTTACTACTAAAGTTCAAAAAAATAGCAAAACAAATAGTAACCAAACACGAATTGAAACATCCTCAGATAACAGTATGGTACTGGTTAATAAAGGTTATTATAAAATGGGTGCAAAGGCGGGAGATGGCTCGTTTGATGAGATACCTCAACATAAGATTTTTATTAGTGACTTCTATATGGAGAAATATGAAGTCAACCGAAAAAACTTTAAAAATATCCAGACCGACATTAGATCTAAAAATAAAACAGTACGGAATCGTAATAGAGAAGAAGTAAAACGGACAAAATGTGATGTCAAAAAAATGGATACTCTCAATACTGATATTTTTTTCATATATATCCGGTGTATACTCAGAAAACACGCCTGATTTTGAAGAGGGGTCTATCGCCTATTACAAAGCTATTTTTGAAAGCAAACTGGCTTTTCAGAACAAAGATTTCGATAGAGCAGTCGTACTCTTGCAATCTTTAGTTGCCGTAACACCCGATAACCTTGACGCATGGAATATGCTGAGCACAATTTATCTCAAACAACAAAAGTATCTTCTTGCCAAAAACGCATTCACACATGCCATCAATATAGACCCGGGCTTCATACCCGCCTACCAAGGATTAGCCGTATCACAAGAATATTTGGGCGAATACGAGAACGCCCTCGTAAATTACAGTTTTTTTATTCAAAATTTCAAGGGACAAGAAAAAGATATGGCAGTTTTTAAAACAGCAGAACTTCTATGCTGGTCAAACAGATACTACGATGCTATTCCTCTATACCAAGAACTAAAAAACAGTCAATCTAAATTCTCAAAAAGATCGGCTTATTATATAAAAAATATCACAAACAATATGGCAACTTTTAAAAATCAGCGAAAAGTATTGAGAAATCTGCCCCGTTTAGTCCCTCAACAAAACAACTGTATGCCATCGGCTCTAACGGCAACCCTCTCATACTGGGGAGAACCTACAAGTAGTGCAGAATTGGCACGCCGTCTTATGGACTCAAAGGAAGGCGGATTTATGATCGATATGATCGATTATACCAGAGAACTCGGTTTCTGTGTTCTCCTTACAAGAGGAAACCTTGACGATATCGTCTTCTGGCTTGAAAAAGATGTTCCTGTAATCACAACACAAGTTCTCGTAAAAAATAACGCTCCCGATGTGACACATCTTCGCACAATTTTCGGATACGACCGAATTAAAGAATCTGTATACGCAAGTGATATTTTTCAAATCCCGTTTTATGAGTTTCTATCGTCATGGAAAAAGGCGGATAATATTTTATGCATTATTCTTCCTAAGAACAAGTCTGACCTATTGCCTAAAAACATATCCAAAGACGTTGAGTATATCGCAAGAGCGGACAAAGATTACGCTCTAAAACAATACGAATCGGCATACCAGTTGTATGTGGAAGCAGAAATAGAGAACGAATCCAGTTTGCCAGCTAAACTCGGACAAGCAAAATCATTACTCAACTTAAACGAAACAAAACAAGCACTAAAACAACTTGCGGAAATACTCACATCACACCCCAACAACCAAGAAGCTCATTTTCTGACAGGCATAATATATTTTAACAAAAATGAAACCACAAAAGCTCTTGAATCGTTTGAGAAATGCGTGATGCTGGAAGATAAAGATTTAATGCCGGAAATACATAATTTTCTGGGATATATTTATATAGAAAAAAATGATTATTATCGGGGAATAAAAGAACTTAATTCCGCAATAAAACTAAGACCTAATTACCCAGATCCCCACTATAATCTCGCCATAGCTTACATGAAATTGGGTGATAAAAAAGAAACCATAAAACATCTAAAAATCTGTATAGATGAAGAATTTAAATCGCTGGAAGAAATCAAAGAAAACCCGATTTTTAAAGCTATAACAACCACCCCCGATTTTCAAAAACTTGGCAAAAAATAACAAAACACAAAGAAAATATTTACACTCCGTTCATGCTGTCTTATAATCGCAGTTTCTAAACAAAAACTTCTACCCGGATGTATAGTGCAAAAAAAAACAGCAGCTTGTATTCTGATAATAACAATTTGGACCTCTTATCTTTTTTTGTTCCATTTGGGACAAAAAGGCTTGTGGAGTTCTCAGGAATCACGTAACGCACTAGCCGCAAGATGTATGCTAAACGGTTCTCTCAAAGACTGGATAGTACCGGTTATAGCAAATGAGCGTAGCACACAAAAACCTGTTCTGTTTTACTGGCTAGTGACGCTTTCTTGTAAATTGGGCGGAGAAATATCGGGTCTATTTGTAAGATTGCCGTCGGCGTTATCGGGGATACTTTGCGTATTGTATATCTTTTATTTAGGCAACTGTTTGTTTTCTAGACGAGTCGGGTTTATATCCTCTATGGTTCTTGGCACTTCAACAAAATTTCTGATCATGAGCAGAACATCACGAATAGATATTTTTCTGGCTCTATGTCTGACAATATGTCTTGGAGAACTATTTTTGTTCTACAAAAATAAGCGGCGGATTCATATCATATTGGCTTACCTATTCGCTGGATTAGGCGCACTTGCGAAGGGACCTGTTGCCTTAATTTTACCGATGATGATACTGTCCGCTTTTCTCATTGTGGAGAAAAAACCGAAACAATTGTTCTCTTTCATCAGAATAGAGGGGATACTGACAATAATTATACTTGTTCTGCCATACTACATCTTGGCAAACCGAGTAACCGACGGAAATTTTCTTCTGGATTTTATTATAAAACATAACATAGAGCGTTTCACGGGACACTATGGCACATTTGGAAGAACAAAACCATTTTGCTTCTATATCCCTCATATTCTGGCAGGATCAATACCATGGGCGATACTTTTCCCGTTAATGCTGTTTTTTTATAAGATTAAATTGAGGGGTAAAAAAATATTTAATGTTTATACAACCCCTCAAACCCCATATAACACAAACGGCGAATATAATTTCTTCTTCTTAGCAATAACAATAATATTTTTATTCTTTTCTATATCTTCTTTCAAAAGAAGCGATTACATATTACCGATATTTCCGTTTGTATCTTTTTTTATCGGGATCTATTTATCAAACATAGAGTCTGTCATCACAAGAAAATATTCTGTCATTTTCATTATTATATCTATTTGTTTCTGCTTGTTTATACCTGTTTTTTACTACATTGATTTCACAAAATTGCCGGACTTTCTTTTCAGAATAGATTTTGTGGAAACTTATTTTAACAGAAACGATAAAATAATGCTGGAATCAATATGTACGTTTTTCACAATCCATAAATTTTCCCTTATATTGGTACTTCTGTACGTGCTATGCACATCTGTTTACATATCTTTATCAATACTGAGACTCAAAACAAAAAATATTGCCGTCGCTATAATTTTATTGGCAACTGTTTCTTATTCTCACTATTATGGAGTGGTCGGACCGTTTTTAGACCGTTACTGTAATCTAGAACCTTTTGCGAATCGGATAAAAGAAGCCGTCCCCGATAAGAAAGTTGTTTTGTATCATTTTTGGAACCACAGTTTAGCTTTTTATCTGAACGACAATCTTCAAGGAGTATACGGGTTTGATAATCTAATGAATTTTTTAAAAGAGAACAATATGAGATATTTTCTCTGTCAACAGAAATGGTTCGACAAGCTGCCTGACAAGAATAAAGATAAATTTTCCATCATACTCAGGACAGAACCTTACCACCGAAAAAACATTCTTTTAGTAAAATATAACCCAAAAAACTAAATTTAAGGATTCTGTTTACCATGATAAAAACCAATGACAAACAATTTGAACATCTTGTAGAAGAAGAGCTAAAACAGTTTACACCTCAGATGAGATCATTTGGTTTTGCCTCTACAAAAAAACAAAACGTGGTGAATTTTATAATATTCTCTTTGGTTATCGCTTCTTTTACCGTAGCTGTTTTTTTTAAAGGATACACAAAAACCGTCGCTCTTGAATTAGGTTTGCTTCTTTTATCAGTAAAATTAGCTTACTTTATGCACAATATCATAAAGTTCAACCATT
Organism: uncultured bacterium; assembly: GCA_964522245.1. Lineage (GTDB taxonomy): Bacteria > Auribacterota > Auribacteria > Auribacterales > Auribacteraceae > CAZFUR01. The sequence goes on from CAZFUR010000176.1 coordinate 4,676, forward strand.
ACATGTTCTGGTCCTTGCACGCCTTGGAGTTACATCTATTAAATATAGAAAAAGGACTACACGACATTCAAGACAATCTTGCCGATTCTAAAGAAAAATAATTTTTCTATAATAATACTAATCTATTGATAGAAACTTCCGAATAACTGAATGAGGTAATCTAATACCTTACAAGAGGTTACAAGATGGATATAAACAGAATAAACGCCCAGTCTTCGCCTGCGTTTTACGGCAAGGTCGGCAACCAGCAAACCAATAATAAATCACGCGGTGCTAAAAAACCGCCCGCCATAACCAAATCCGACTCTGTCAATGCTGTTAATGAAATAAAGATCGCACTTCGAAAGGAAGGACTCGGCGACTTTATCGATCTTATCGTATAAATCTATATGATCGGTTCAATCTCCAAACCATTTTTTAAAGCAAATGATTTTACGGTATTGTACATCAACATAGCTATGGTCATAGGACCTACACCGCCGGGAACCGGAGTGATCGCTGAGGCGATAGACTTAACCTGCTCAAAATCCACGTCACCGACCAAACGATAACCTCTTTTTGCAGTC
>CAZFUR010000177.1:0-5229 GCA_964522245.1 uncultured bacterium
CTTCTCACTCGTTGTGAGACCCCATTTTTCGATCAGTAAATCCATTTCCTCTTCGATCAGCTTTTTCCCTCTATCCAGTGTATCTTTGTTCAACTCCACAAGATTCACGTTTACCCCCGCAAGAGAAACCGCCTTCGCCAAGCCCCTACCGGCAGTGCTAGCCCCGATAATGGCAATGTCCGTCACATCCATTGTCCGCTCCTTTGAATCATTTTTGCGTTATTACAATCTCACATTTAATCATTTTAAGGGCTGACATTATAACTTTATATGACAGATTCTGTAAACCTTAAAATTTATTCTTTTTTTTAAGAATTCTTTTTATAAAAACTCGTCGTAATATGATAGTATAGCGATCGGGTATTACACATATAATTTTATGGGGAGGAGTACCGATGAAACATCTCTTAATTTTGCTTTTTATTTTTTTTATTGCCTCTAACGGTATCTCGGCAAGTAACGAATTACCGAAAATTAAAGACCAAAAAGGCAGTGTCTTTTACAAAAAGTCTCTATCCACTTCTTGGAATAACGCAAAAATAGGACAGGCGTTAGATCTGAAAGACTCTATAAAAACCTCGGAGGAATCGTATGCGGACGTGGAATTCGATATGGTCAACTTATTTAGACTGAACTCCGCATCGAAGATTGTCGTTGAAACTCTACCTGACCGATCAGAAGAAAATGATTCCGTAGAAAGACTTTATAATTTTAATCTGCTGAACGGAAATGTTATCGCAAGATTAAAGAAATTACCGAAAAAAACTCGGTTTGAAATACAAACTCCTGTCGCCATAGCAGGAGCCAGAGGAACGGCTTTTTCGGTCTCAGCCTCTGACGGTAAAAGCGATATTGTGGTCATGGAAAGCAAAGTGAGTATAACCAGTAGAGAAAATCTACACAAATCAGTCGTCTCCGAGGCGTATAAAAAAGTCACTATCGCACCTTGGAAAATCGCGGGGCTGACGGAATCGGGAACGGGGGTATTGTCTGAAACTATCTTGGGCAAAATGATAAAAAATTCCGTGGATAAAATAGTCGTCAGAGCAGAAGGAATCGGCAAACCTCATCCTGAGATAACGGTTGAGCAAACAGCGAAACAGGTTTCTAGGAAAGAAGCTAGAATTGATGCGGAAAACCGTCTGGCGGATATCATTTCGGATATAAAAGTAGGTCCCGAGAAAAATATAGCAGACCTCATGTTCACAGATTCTTCTCTCACGGGAAAACTGTTTGAATTGATCGCCAACGCACAAGTCTCCAAGACAAAAGAGCTACTCGACGGAACACAATCGGTTACGATAGAGATCAGTATCGATACGATACAACAGCTGGTAAAACAAAAACTCAACGCATGGAAATCAATAAGACAGATTTCACGTGCCCAATATATGCAAGATTTCCCCGCACTAGCAAGGATAACAACCGAACGAGCCGCAAAACTTGACGCTTATAGAAGACTAGCCGAAAGAATTTACGGCACCGTAGTATCGTCCGAGACGACGGTCAGAGATATAGCGTTGAAGAATGATACCGTCGTCAATAAAGTAAAAGGATTGGTTAGAGGAGCAAAGATAACACACACAACATATTTCTCCGACGGATCGGTGAAAGTTGTCGCAACTATAGACGGTCAGCTAGTAAAAACCGGTCTTGAGAAAGTCTCAGGTAATGATTTCGGCGAGAACTATCTATCCTCTCCGATAGGCATTAAATATAAAGAATACCGGTTATTCTCTATCCTGAGAAAAATGAAATAAATGACTGCTAAAAAAAATCTGCTGATTATATATATGGGAAACGGTAAAGGCAAAACAACTGCCGCACTCGGATTGGCATCGAGAATGTTGGGACACGACAAAAACGTCTGCATATGTCAATTCATAAAACAAGATTCATCCACCGGTGAATATAAATTTTTTGATAATATCGAAAACGCCGAAATATATCTGCTCGGCAACGGTTTTGTATTCGACGATAAAAATAAGGAATCCCATAGAAAATCTGCGAGAGATGCTCTAGCGGTCCTGAGACAAAAAATCTTATCGGGTAAATACAGCCTGATAATAGCCGACGAGATGCTTGATGCGATAGAACTGGGATTTATCGAACCATCAGAGGTGATTGAACTTGTCGATTACGGATCGTCAACTCTTTTACTAACCGGTAGAAAAGCCCCAAAAGAGCTGATTGAACAGGCAGACACGATAACGGAAATGAAAGAGGTAAAACACCATTACCAAAAAGGATTAAAAGCTGTAAAAGGGATTGAGTTCTGATGAAAACCGCCCAATTCTGGATACCTGAACGGAACAAAAACGTAACCTGTCTTCTGTGCCCTAACAAATGCCTGATAAAAAATAATCAATACGGTCAGTGTAAAATAAGAATAAATAAAAATGGAACCCTCTACTGCGACGGTTACGCAAAAACAGTCAGTTGCGCAATAGACCCGATAGAAAAAAAACCGCTGTATCACTTTTATCCATCGAAAAATATTTTATCCGTCGGGGTAAACGGTTGTAACTTAAACTGCAAGTTTTGTCAAAACTGGCAGGTTTCTCAATCGAAAAAAACCACCCGATATATCTCCCCTGAAGATTTACTGAAACTCGCCAAAGAAAATGACTCCTTCGGTATCGCATATACCTATACGGAACCTTTGATATGGTTTGAATACCTTATGGATACATGTAGGCTATCCAGAGAAAACAGCGTTAAAAGTGTCTTAGTAACAAACGGTTACATATCTAAAGAGCCCGCACGAGAGTTGCTAAAATTTGTGGATGCGGTAAACATTGACTTAAAATCAATCAATCCGAATTTTTATAAAGATGTATGCAGCGGACAACTTCAACCGGTCTTGGATTTTATAGAACTGGCGTCAAAAACAACTCATACGGAAATCACAAATTTGTTGATACCGTCTCTGAATGATTCCGACAAAGATATCCGCGCTCTGGCAAAAACACTCGCCGATATCAATCCCGCAATACCAATCCATTTTTCAGCATATTTCCCTAACTACAAAATGGATATTCCGCCAACCACAATAAACACAATGCAACAAGCATATAATATTGCATCCGAATATCTTAGTTATGTGTACCTTGGCAACGTAAATTGTGAATTAGGTAAAAATACTTATTGTCCGAAATGCAATAATTTGTTAGTAAATAGAGTCGGCTACGGCGCAAAAATAGTAGGACTAAAAAATAAACAATGCGAAAATTGCGGTCTTGAAATACCGATCGTATACTGAGACAAGGAACACTGATGTCATCATTTATTCATCTACACAATCATACGGAATACAGCGTCTTGGACGGTGCTACAAAAATATCGGCTCTGGTGAAAAAAGCTGTCGAATACAATATGCCGTCTATCGCAATAACCGACCACGGCACAATGCATGGATGCGCTAATTTCTATCTTGAAGCAAAAAAACACGGCATTAAACCTATCATAGGTTTTGAAGCGTACCTTGCCCCCACAAATAGATTCGACAGATCAAATACAGGTATGAGAAACGCATACTATCATCTGATTCTCCTCGCCAAAAACGACGAGGGATACAGAAACCTGATGAAACTAAGTTCCAAAGGATTCACGGAAGGATTTTATTATAAACCTAGAATAGATAAAGAACTGCTCAGAAAATTTTCAGGCGGGCTGATCTGCTCAAGCGCATGCCTGAAAGGAGAAATCCAACAAGAAATAATGAAAGGTAAAATCGATAACGCGAAAAAAGCGATCGAGGAATACCAATCTTTCTTCGATAAAGGCGATTTTTATCTGGAAATAATGGACCACAATATCCCCGAACAAGCAGAGGTAAACAGAGAACTCATCACACTCGGCAGACAGATGAATGTACCGATCATAGCCACAAACGACTGCCACTATCTGGAACAAAAAGACGCTTACGCTCACGATGTTTTGCTCTGTATTCAAACGGGAAGCACTTTAAGCGAAGCTAAAAGAATGCGTTTTCAAACAAGGGAATTTTATCTCAAAAGTCAACAGGAAATGGAATCTCTATTCTCTCACGTTCCCGACGCACTAAAAAACACGATGGAAATCAATGAAAAATGTAACCTCGAAATAGATTTCTCACGCAGACTACTACCACACTTTAATCTGCCTGATGGATTCACAAACGATAAATATCTGGAACACCTATGTAACGAAGGGCTTAAAAGACGGTACGATACCGTAAGCGATACAATCATAGACAGGTTGAATTTTGAACTGTCGGTTATAGAACAGATGGGGTTTGTCGACTACTTTTTGATCGTATGGGATTTTATAAACTACTCTAAAAGAGAAAAAATACCTGTCGGACCGGGTAGAGGGTCTGCCGCGGGAAGCATCGTGGCATATCTTTTGGGAATAACCGATATAGACCCTCTGAAATACGATCTGTTGTTCGAGCGATTTTTAAATCCGGCTAGGGTGTCTATGCCCGATATTGATATTGATTTCTGTTACGAAAGACGAGGCGAGGCGATCAATTACGTCGTCCAGAAATATGGCAAAGATAACGTGGCACAGATAAACACATTCGGAACTTTGGGGGCGAAAGCTGTAGTCCGTGACGTGGGAAGAGTAATGGGGATGGAGTATAATGAGGTGGACAAAATCGCTAAACTTATCCCCAACGAGCTGAAAATATCACTCAAAAAAGCTGTCAAAGTCAATCCTGACCTCCAAAACCTGTACAATAACGATAACCAAGTCCACACGTTGATCGAAACAGCATTGGCTCTTGAAGGAAATATAAGAAATACCTCAACCCATGCCGCAGGAATAGTTATAAGCGAAAAACCGTTAACCAATTACGTCCCGCTTTGCACCGCCAACAACGGTGAAATATCAACTCAATACTCCATGAAAATAGTCGAGAAACTAGGGCTGTTGAAGATGGATTTTCTCGGGCTAAAAACATTGACCGTGCTAGACCATGCAGTCAAATTTGTCAAAAAATCACAGAATATCGATATAGAATTAAGCAAAATACCTCTTGATGACCGCGCAACATACGAACTGCTGGAACAAGGCAAATCCATAGGACTTTTTCAGCTGGAAAGTAGCGGAATGAGAGAAATTCTCTTAAAACTGCAACCGAACCGATTCGAAGATATTATCGCACTAGTCGCACTATACAGACCGGGACCTTTAGGCAGTGGAATGGTCGACGATTTCATCAAACGAAAACACGGTATCACA
>CAZFUR010000178.1:0-4363 GCA_964522245.1 uncultured bacterium
CAACCTTTATCTTGATTTTCTCAATATTCTAAACAAACGCCACCTTTTAGTTTTGCTAATCGGTCTTGTTTCCATGATCTCCACTTCATCGCCGGTTTTGGCTTCGCTCTTTGAATCATCCACTTTATATTTAGAATAAAGCTTCATAACTTTTCCATATACAGGATGACTGACCCGTCTTTCAACCTGAACGACCACAGTCTTATCCATCAAGTCACTCACTACTACACCAACACGTTTTTTTCTAGATCGTCGTTCTGTTTTCGACATAAAAGCATCTCCCACAATATTTATTCAGACTCGTTCAAGATAGTAAGAATCTTGGCGATTTCTTTTTTCACAACCCTAATTCTGCCTACTTTTTCGATCTGACCTGTCTTTTTCTGTATTCTAAGATTAAACAACTCCCTGCGAAAATCAGTGAGCAAACTGTTTTTTTCTTCCTTACTCTTTTGTCTAATATCAACAGCCTTCATTTTTTATCCCTACACTCTATGTGTTTTTCTTATAACAAATCTTGTTTTTATCGGCAATTTAGAATCCGCGAGTCTCATAGCGGCTCTCGCCAACTGCTCGGTAACACCCTGCATTTCCATCAACATCAATCCCGGTCTAACAACAGCAACCCAAGTTTCAGGGGCACCTTTACCCTTACCCATTCTTGTTTCAGCGGGTTTAGAAGTAATAGACTTACCGGGGAATATCCTAATCCAGACCTTACCTCTTCTTTTTATATGACGAGTCATCGCAACCCTAGCTGCCTCTATCTGGGTATTTGTGATCCATCCTCTACCCAAAGCCTGTATTCCAAAATCACCGAACTCTATCTCATTGCCTCTGGAAGCGAGACCACTTCTCGATCCACGCTGACTTTTTCTAAATTTAACTCTCTTAGGCATCAATGGCATATCTCAACAAACCTCCCCTATTCCTTCACTTCGTTACCAGGCAACACCTCGCCCTTACAAATCCAAGTTTTGACTCCAATCAGACCGTACGTGGTTTTTGCTTCTGTAAAACCGTAATCGATATCGGCCCTCAGCGTATGCAAAGGAATTCTGCCCTCTTTGTACCCTTCTTTCCTTGACATTTCAGCACCGCCAAGACGTCCGGAACAAAGTATTTTTATACCGTGGGCACCTTGTCTCATAGCATTAGAAACCGCTTTTTTCATTGCTCTCCTATGAGATACCCTTCTTTCCAACTGCATAGCTATATTCTCCGCAACGAGCTGAGCATCCATATCCGGAGACTTAACCTCCGTAATATCTATAAAAATTTCCTTATCGGTATAACGCAGAAGTTCTTTTTTGATTTTATCGATTTCAGCACCCTTTCTGCCGATGATAATACCGGGTCTAGCGGTATGAATAGTTATTTTAGCCCTACTGCTCGCCCTCTCGATAATAATCTTAGAAACACCAGCGAAATAAAGTCTTTTCTTTAAAAAATTCCTTATCTTCATATCTTCCGCAAGCAGATCACCAAAACACTGTTTCGATGCATACCACTTGGATTGCCAATCTTTATTTACCGGTAGTCTAAATCCGATAGGATTAACTTTCTGCCCCATTGATATCTCCTTTAATTAACCACAGCCTGGTTATTAGCAATAACCACCGTTATATGCGATGTTCTCTTACGAATTTTGCTCGCCCGCCCCATAGCTCTAGGTCTAAACCTCTTCAAGACAGGACCGCCATCTATGTTAATACTTTTGATATATAACCCGTTAAAATCAATATTTTCCGACTCATTTTTTGATTCTATATTCGCAACAGCGGATTTGACTACTTTTTCAAGCATACCCGCAGCCTTTTTATTAGTAAATTTCACTATACTCAGAGCGGTATTAATATCTTTGCCCCTAATTGTATCCGCAACCAACCGCATTTTCTGAGGTGAAATCCTTGCGAATTTCCATACTGCTTTCGCCTCCATCGACAAAACTCCTTAGATTATATATTCTACTTTCCGCCCGGATGAGATTTAAAAAGCCTAGTCGGAGCAAACTCACCTAATTTATGCCCCACCATATTCTCCGAAACAAATACAGGAAGAAACTTCCTACCGTTATGTACCGAAAAAGTAAGTCCTATGAACTCAGGAGTTATCATAGATCTTCTCGCCCAAGTTTTGATAACTTTTTTATCATTATCCCTGTTGGCTCTAACCACCTTATTCATCAACTTCTCGTCAACATACGGACCTTTTTTTATAGATCTTGCCATTTTAAATCCAGCCTCTTATTTCTTTCTTCTTTTCACAATATATTTATCACTTGATTTATGAATATCACGTGTTTTCTTTCCTTTTGTCAAAACACCCCATGGAGAGACAGGATGCCTACCACCGGAAGTTTTTCCTTCACCGCCTCCATGTGGATGGTCAACAGGGTTCATCGCCACACCACGAACTTTAGGTCTTCTTCTCAACCAACGGGAACGACCGGCTTTACCTAAAACTATATTTTCATGATCCGTGTTACCGACCTGACCGATAGTCGCCCTACAACGAACAGAGACTTTACGAACCTCGCCTGAAGGAAACTTCAGAAAAGCAAAACCCGCTTCCCTAGCCATTAAAGTGACACAACTGCCCGCACTTCTAGCTATCTGCGCTCCCTTGCCTTCTTTCATCTCTATATTATGAACCATAGCACCAAGCGGAATATTTTCCAACTTCATACAATTCCCCAGTTCAATTTCCACCTTATCGCCTGACACGATTCTAGACCCAACCTGCAATCCGTCGGGTGCGATTATATACCTTTTCTCACCATCCATATATCTAACCAGAGCAATTCTAGCGGAACGATTCGGATCATACTCCACGGCAATAACCTTTGCTTCAATACCATCCTTATTTCTCTTGAAGTCGATCACCCTATAAGCGCGTTTTGCTCCACCGCCTCTTCTTCGAACGGTTATTCTTCCATTATTGTTTCTACCGCTCTTTTTCGGATTGGACTCGCACAACGACTTTTCCCGTTTAGTCTTAGTTATCTCATCAAAAGTCGAAACCGACGCAAATCTCAACGTCTCGGTTACCGGCTTAAACTTTTTTATCGCCATTTCAACATCCCCAATTCTTATACATATTCAATAGTCTCACCGGGCATCAAAGAAACCAAAGCTTTTTTCCAGTCTGCTTTTTTCCCAATTTTATATCTAACACGTTTCGTTTTACCGATAACATTAAGTACGTTCACTTTTTTTACCGCCACATCAAAAAGTTTTTCTATGGCATGTTTAATCTCTATTTTGTTAGCGGATTTTCGTACAACAAAAACATACTTATTTTCTTCTGCTAAAACCGTACTTTGTTCACTAATTACCGGCTCAATTATTATATCTGTCAACTCTTTCATAGCTTCTCCATTTAATAAAAACAACCGAAATATTTATTCCGATTGTTTCCATTTAAACTCACTTAATCAAATCAGAGGTTTAGATGATAGTTTAGTACAATTAGATTGTCAATATAAATTATACCGCCAACCGTTTTTTTATTATATTCAACGCTTCTTTTTCTATTAAAACCTTTGAGCAATTGAGCAATTCATAAACATTAACATCGCTACCTTGCACAACATTAACACCTTTTATATTCCTTGCCGACTTAACAACAGCGTCTTTCACTCCATTATTTACGATCAACAGTTTCTGTCCTTCTAAACCAAGTTTATTTATGATCGAAACCATCTCTTTTGTTTTTGGAGCAGAGATAGATATATCGGAAACAACTTTCACGTCTCCCGCTCTAAGTTTGTCCGCCATAACCGACAACAAAGCCTTATTTTTTACCTTTTTTGATAACCTGAATCCATAATCCCTAGGTTTAGGACCAAAAATAGTACCGCCGCCTCTCCATATCGGAGAAGACACAGAACCCACACGAGCTCTACCCGTACCTTTCTGTCTCCAAGGTTTTTTTGTAGAAGCTTTCACTTCCCATCTTTCTTTTGTTTTAGCGGAACCGGATCGTTGATTTGCCAAGTACCCCACAACAACGTCATGAACCACCTGGGAATTAGCTTTCGCATCAACAAGCTTTTCTTCAAGACTCATCGACTCAACCACCTCACCCGATATATTATAAACATCTATGTTAGCCATTACCTCTTACCTCACCAATTTATTTAGTCTGTTTCTTTTTTGCTTTAGTTACCTGAACAACCGTTCCCCTATGACCCGGAATAGCCCCTTTCACCACGATCACATTATCATCTTTTCTTACATCAACCACCAAAAGGCTTTGCACGGTAACCTTCTCGCCACCCATTCTACCCGGCATTTTTCTACCTTTAAAAACTCGTGCCGGTGAAGCAGACGCACCTATGGAACCTATACTTCTATGAAAA
>CAZFUR010000178.1:4373-5223 GCA_964522245.1 uncultured bacterium
CCGTGCGATCTATGGGAAATAGACACACCATGGGTCGCGCGCAAACCGCCAAAGTTATAACGTTTCATCACACCAGCGAAACCTTTACCGATAGAAGTAGACACAACATCCACAAAATCACCTTTTTCAAAACAGGTTAAATCTATCTGGTCCCCCTGATTGAGCGACTCGGCGTCTTTCAGTGCCACAGAATTCTCTCTTATAAACTTTTTAGGCGCCGCGCCTATTTTTTTAAAAAACCCTTTAATAGGTTTTTTTAATTTCTGTTCTTTAACATCGGAATACCCCAAAACCAAGATCTCTTCCCCTTCTTTATGAGAAGGTTTCTTTGTCAAGACCGTGGCAGGTTTCACCTCTATAACCGATACAGGAATAACCTCTCCTTTATCGGAAAAGACTCTGGTCATTCCCTTCTTAATCCCCATTAGGATAATGTTCACTGTCTGCCTCCTTACACCCGTGACTAAACACTTATATCTTTATTTTTATATCAACACCCGCAGGAAGATTAAGCTTCCTTAACTCATCTATTGTTTTTGCGGTCGGATCAACAACATCCAACAACCTCTTATGAGTACGCATTTCAAATTGTTCTCTCGATTTTTTATCCACATGCGGAGACTTTAAAACAGTGTACTTCTCTATCCTTGTAGGCAAAGGGATAGGTCCAAGTATTTTGGCACCTGTTCTCTTAGCCGTCTCAACTATCTCATCTGTGGATTGATCTAACACCCGATGATCATAAGCTTTCAGTTTAATTCTTATTTTCTGGTTATCCATTTCTAACTCCGCTCCATCTTACCGCTTATTCAATAATTTCAGTCACTCGACCGGCACCGACCGTTCTTCC
>CAZFUR010000179.1:0-5143 GCA_964522245.1 uncultured bacterium
TTAATGATGCGCCTGATGACCTGATAGGTGCAATGCTGGAACAGTATGATATTGAGCAGATAAAAAAAGGGTTAAGATGTTGGTCTCGGAGAAAACCGTTTACACCGCCTCTCAAAGGGTTGCTTTCGGGCAGAAATAAGATCAAATGGGATATTTTTAACGATTATAAACAACCTATCGATAAAATCGTATCCGCCTTAAAAAACACTCCTTTTTCAAAATCGTTGTCAGACGGTATGGAGGCTTATCTAAAAACCAAATCGGTCTTTTTTTTGGAATCGGCTTTAGAGAGAAATTATTTTGCGAGGATTTTAGAAAAAAATAAACTTCTTTGCGGTAACGATAGCAAATGCGTTTCAAAACTTATCGGTATACAGGTTGATATTTTGAATATCAAAAATCTTATAAGGGCTAGGCTTTATTTTAAGTTATCGCCTGATTTGATAAAACATCTAGTTTATCCGGGGGGAAAACGGATCAAAGAAACCACCTGTTTTGAGTCTTTTCTGGCTAAAAGCGATCATGATTTTGTCAAGAAACTTGCCGTCAAACCGTTCGACGGATTAAATAAATTGGTTTCTGATAAAGAGTTAAAAGATGCGTCGTCAATGTTCATGGAACTGTTGCACGGTATGTTTTATAAAGAGATAAAACACGTATTATCCGGTTTTCCGTTTTCTATTGGGATACCGATATCGTACATACTCTTACATAGATGGGAATTAAAGCGGATTCAATCGTTATTCTGGTCGAAATATCTAGGTTTGGAAGGCGAAAAGAATCCTATTGTTGATGAGGATTCGGCATGAAACAGATAAACATGGTTGTCATGAACGAGCATATAGAGGCGGTGAACGAGACAATCGTTGAGCAAGGGTGTATACATCCCATAAAATATGATGAAAATATTGATGGGTTACACCAAGTTCATAATGAGAGTGTTTTGTCTGAGTTGCGTCAGTTGAGAGAGCGGATAGATAAGATAATGGAAAACTGTGACCTGTCGTTTCCCGCTCCAAGCATAGAAAAATACAAAAAAGAGATTGGTCTTCTGACTCCTCAAATAGTCAAAGACAAACTGTCTGTTTTGGAGTCGGAGTACACGAATATTGATAATGCCGAGAAAAGTCTGAACGCAAAAGTAAATTCGTTGAAGAAAATCGGGTCTCAGTATGATGATTTCGCTGAATTTTTAGATCTGTTTCAGTCGAAAAATTCAGGTTTGACCGAACAGTTTATCGGTAGAGTACCGTCATCTAAAATAAGCTCTTTGCGGACAGCTTTAGATGGGGTGTCGCATCTGCTTTTCCCTGTCAAGGAGGATAATCCTTGGACGGTAATATTGTTGGTTGTCTTGAAAAAAGATATTATGAGTGTGAAAAAGATTTTGGACGATTTTAGTTATCAGGTTGTTGATCTATCGGGCCAAGTGAAAAATGATGGTCAACAAGGATTGGATCGGTTCAGGTCGGACACGGAAAATATCAAGGAAAAACGTGAACAGATATCACGTAGTCGGGAGCTTTTTAACAACAAAGCGGTGCAGGAGTTGCCTGTGGTGGATTTTTATCTGTCTTATATGTCGTTGATGGCTCAGTCGCAACAGTATTTCAAAAAGACCGATCGGACCTGTGTTATTTCCGGTTTTATACCTGACGAGAATGTCGGTAAATTTGTAAAAAGAGTAAAACAAGTCACTTCAGGAGACTGTTATATAGAGGTTAGAGAACCGTCTTGTGGTGATGGTAAACAGAAAGTTCCCTATCATTTCAAGAACAATTTTCTGTTTAAACCGTTTGAGGGTTTGATCAAGGCGTACGGTATACCTGAGTACCGCTCGATTGACCCAACGCCGATATTTGCCTTGAGCTATATGTTGATGTTTGGGTTTATGTTTGGTGATGTGGGGGACGGGTTGGTGTTGACTGTGGCGGGGTGTTTTCTGTTGTTGAGCAAAAGGTTTAAGGCTGGATTGCGTCAAGCGGGTCTTTTGCTGACCTATTGCGGATCGGTCTCGATATTTTTTGGTTTTCTTTACGGCAGTGTTTTTGGTGTGGAAGATTGGTTGCCCGCTTTGTGGCTGCATCCGTTGCATGAGATAGACAAGTTACTGAAACTCGGTCTATTTTTTGGTATAACGATGATAAGTATAGGTGTTTTTATTAACATAATAAATGGAGTATTGACTAAAAATTGGTCAAGAGCTATATTTGACAAATCAGGTTTGTTGGGCGGATTGATTTATTGGGGTGCGATCGGTTTGATAGCGAAATCTTATTTTCTGGGTAATCCTGCATCGGGTTGGATGTGGTTTGTTTTTATCGGGTTGCCGTGTATAATCCTTTTTCTAAAAAAACCTTTCGAGGTGGTTGTGGAGAAGAAAAAACCTCATGAGGAGAGTTTGTTGTCATATCTGATGGAGGTTGTTTTTGAGATAGTAGAGATTTTTATGGGATATCTTGCGAACACCTTTTCGTTCATAAGGGTGGGGGCGTTTGCTTTAAGTCATGCGGGGTTATTTGTGGCAATATTTAGTTTATCGGAGCTTGTAAGGCAAGGTTCTCACGGTGCTTTATGGTCGGGTGTTGTTCTTGTTTTCGGCAACATAATCATTCTATTTTTGGAGGGGATGGTTGTGGCGATACAGGCGGTCAGGCTGGAATATTACGAGTTTTTCACCAAATTTTTTGTAGGCGAAGGGATATTGTATAAACCGATTTCACTAAAAAATAAAGAATAGAAAGAGGGGGAATGGTAATGAAAAGTGTAAAGACGACGGCGACAAAGAAGATTTTTTTGTGCCTGACAATTTTTACGGTACTTTATCTGGGAACAATTATACTTGGTACATATGTTTTTGCGGTAGAACATGGGGCTGAGCAGGTTATTCTGACTCCAGAGAAAGCGGCGGTTATGCAGTGGGGGTTTCTTGCGGCGGCGATATCTGTGGGGTTGGGCTCAATCGCGGCGGGGATAGCTGTGGCTTATGTAGGTGCGGCGGCGTTGGGTATGGTTGGTGAAAGACCTGAACTTGTGGGAAGATCACTGATCTTTGTCGGGTTGGCGGAAGGTATCGCTATTTACGGATTGATTTTAGCTTTGATGATTTTAGGTAAAATTTAACGGGTAGATGAATGGATTTTTTTATCGTTGGCGATGAACGTATGGTTTTAGGTTTTGGGCTTGTGGGTATACCCGGCAAGGTGGTTGAAGATAGTCAATCCGCGCTAGATGCCGTCAGATGGGCTATATCCGAGAAGATAAAGATTATTCTGATAGACGACCGATTAGCACAATCTATTCAAGATCAATTACAGGAGATTATCCTTAAGATGGATTTCCCGTTGGTTATTGAAATACCCAGTGTTGAAGGGGTCAGAGAAGACAGACAGTCGATTCGTGAGTTGCTAAAATCGTCTGTGGGGATTAGTGTTTAAAGAAGAGGTTATTATGCAACAGGAATCTGTTGAACAGATGTGTGTTAGGATAAAAAAAGAGGCGCAGGACGAAGCGGAGGTTATCGTCAAAAAAGCCAAGTCGTTGTCTGATCAGCGTATAAAGCTGGCTCGTCAGCAGGCGCAGAGCAGTTCTAAAAAAATTATCGATAAGGCACAAAAACAAAGTGAGGCTATAAGGAAGAAAACGGTATCGTTTCTTGAACACGAAAAACATAAATTGATTCTGTTTGAACAAGAACGTTTAATCGGTAAAGTGTATGAGTCTTTGGGTGTGCAGATAGAGAAACTTATCGGTTCTGCAAGGTACTTGAAATTTTTAAAAGATAGTGTGATAGAAGGTATTTTAGCATTAGGCAGTGCGGATGTGATTGTTTGTATCGGTGAAAAAGACTCTGTTTCGACTGTGGAGAGTATTTTGGAAGATATCCAAAAAGAGTTTAAAAAGTTGGGTAACAGGAAGATAACTTTCAAGATGGATAGTCGTAGACACTCTGATTATGGAGTGAAACTTTCAAATAAAGATAGACGGATTCATATAGATAACACGTTACGGCAAAGATTGAAGTCTAAAGAATCGGAAATACGGAATTTTTTATTCAAAAAATTATTTGACTAGGAGAATCGGGCGGTGGACAAGAGAATCGGACGAGTAAAACGTATTGTAGGACCGTTGGTAGAGATAGAGAATATTGAGTCTGCTCAGATGCTTGAGTTGGTTCGGATTGGCGAAGACCGTTTGATCGGTGAGATTGTCCGAGTGAACGATGATTGCGCGAACGTGCAGGTTTACGAAGATACCACAGGAGTAAAACCCGGAGATTCGGTTTACGGGTCAGGGATGCCTTTGTCGGTTGAGCTTGGTCCCGGTCTGATCGGCATGATATACGACGGAATCCAGCGACCTCTTCAAGAGATACAAGACCAATGTGGCGGATTTATCCAGCGTGGAGTGAGTATTCCTTCGCTCAATAGGTCAAAGAGATGGTTTTTTAAACCGATCGCCAAGAAGGGGGATATCCTTTCAGGCGGGGCTGTAATCGGAGAAGTGGCTGAGACGGAACTGATCAATCATAAAATACTTCTTGCGCCGAATATTAAAGGAGAGCTGTCAAAAATAGTTCCCGAAGGCGAGTATAGTCTGGAAGATGATATTGCGGTCATAAAAACCGATAACGGGACACAATCGTTAAAAATGTTTCATAAATGGCCTGTTAGGATAGGCAGGCCGTTTGCGAAAAAGAAAGAGTTGAATCAACCTCTGATAACCGGACAGCGTGTTATAGATGTTTTGTTTCCCGTGCCTAAAGGCGGAACCGTGGCGGTGCCGGGTGGGTTCGGTACGGGTAAGACTATGGTTCAGCAGGCTATTGCTAAATGGTGTGATGCGGATCTGATAATTTTTATAGGTTGCGGAGAGAGAGGCAACGAGATAACCGATGTGCTCAATGAGTTTCCTCAGATAATAGACCCGCGTCGTAACAAACCTATAATGGAGCGTACAATAATTATAGCGAACACGTCAAATATGCCTGTTGCCGCTCGTGAGGCGTCTATTTACACAGGAATAACGATGGCGGAATATTATAGAGATATGGGGTATAACGTTGCGCTTATGGCTGATTCCACCTCAAGATGGGCTGAGGCGTTGCGAGAATTGAGCGGACGATTAGAAGAGATGCCTGCCG
>CAZFUR010000180.1:0-5114 GCA_964522245.1 uncultured bacterium
ACCGATCCGATTGTTGCGTATCCCATAGATTACTATTTTTATTCCGTTGTTTTGGGTAAATTCGATAATCTTGATCGGGCAGAACAGTTTCTTGATATCGGTATATCCGTCTATCCTAATGCGGACGGATTGCGTTTTGAGTTGGCTAACCTGTTTGTGAGGGAAAAAAGATTTGTGGATGCTTATGCTCAATACCACGCTGAAAATATTATTTTTGGAGAAAAAGGTCGGTTTTACGAAAAAACTCAAACAGCCATAAAAATGCTTGAAGAAATAATACCGTCTCAAGGTTCTCACGAAGACCTGATGGTTTTCTTGCACATAACAAACTGGAATAAATCTGTATCTGAAAAAAAATACGGCGATGCATTGGCTGAAATAAAGAGTATATTGAAAATCAAAAAAAATCCGTCTTGGTTATTCAATATGTTGTTGCAAGAAACGTATGTTTTGCTAGAGAGATATGATGATGCCATTAATGTTCTGGAGAAGATAAAAAGTTTGATGCCGGGTTTTTCTCAAACCTATGTAACTATGGGCGAGATATATCTGAAAATGAACGAACCTGAACTGGCATTGGAGAATTTTTCCAAAGCAAACGATTTAGACCCTGACAATTGGAAAGTAAAATCGGCATGGGATAAAATCATATCGATTGATGAACCGTCCGCAGAAAACGATTGAATAAAGGTAAAACAAAATGACCGAGCGTAAACCGTATTGGTTAAAAACCGAAAGATTGCTTCACTCTTCAGTGATGAAAACTAAAAAGATTATCAATAGTTACGGATTAAAAACTGTATGCCAAGAAGCCGCTTGCCCGAATAGAGCAGAGTGTTGGCAAAACAAATCTTTCACCTTCATTTTGCTGGGTAGCAACTGTACAAGAACGTGTCCGTTTTGCAATATAACGGCTCTACAGCCACAACCCGTTGATCCGAAAGAACCTGAAAGAATCGCCGGGTTTGTGTCTGATATGGAGTTAAATCATCTGGTATTAACCTCTGTAACCAGAGACGATTTATCGGACGGTGGCGCGAATCATTTTATAAAAACGTTAAAGATGATTAGGTCAGTCAAACCTGATTTGTCTGTGGAATTGCTTGTACCCGATTTCGGTGATTTTTCTTTAATCGATAAGGTGATAGACCAAAGACCGAACATATTAGGTTTTAATATTGAGACAGTGCAAAGGTTATATCCCGTTGCCCGTCCTCAATATAGTTATACCCATGGACTCAATATCCTAGCTCATGCCAAAGAGTACAATCCTAATCTCCTTGTAAAAACGGCGTTTATGCTGGGACTTGGTGAGAACGATGACGAAATAAAACAGACTATCCAAGACATAAAACAGACAAATTGCGATATCTTGTATATCGGTCAATACATGGCACCGTCAAAAAAACATCATCCTGTATCAAAATATTATCATCCTGATACTTTCATGGAATTTCAGGAATTTGCCCGTTCGATAGGTTTTCTCAAGGTTGTGGCAGGACCGTTAGTCAGAAGTTCATATAGGTCTTGGGAGTCTCTATAGACCATCAATCCGATATAAATGTTCATCGATATGTAATATCTTATTCCAGATTAATATGATATAATACACGGTAGAATTTATCTGTTTAAACTTTTATTTTCGGAGTGCCTATTTGTGTTTGGTTTTTTTAAGAAAAGTATAATTATATTAATACTCATTATTGGATCGGGGGTATCTGCCGTTGAGCAGGATAGTCTGGAGAAGATAATAAACGGTATACCCCACAGGTCGGCTGTGGTAAAGGAGATATCTGTTCTTGATGTTCATGCTCCTTGGATTATCAATATACAAGATTTTCATTGTCAATATCAGGCTCAAAAAAATATTGCCGACATACTGAGTTACCTAAGATCAAGCCTTGATGATCTTTCTGTTCCGGTTTGTGTGGAAGGAGCCGTCGGGCGGATAAATACTGATATATTAGCGTCTATACCGTCAGGCGAGATTAGATCTAATGTTACCGATTATTTTTTAAGAAAAGGTAAAATTACAGGTGCGGAATCTTATTTTATCAATCAGGATGTTTATCGGAATCCGATAGGGGTTGACGACAAAGGTTTGTATGATAACGGTTACAGGTTGTACTCAGACGTGATTACCGGGGTGGCTGGTTTGCAAGACGGTATATTATATGTTGACCTGCTTTTGGATAAGATAAAAACTGAACGTTTTTCCCCGCAGTCGGCAAAGATATTGGATATCGGGGTTACTTTCAGAAAAGATTTGGATATAGAAACTTTTGTTATGGATTTAGAAAAGTACTGGAGACAAACGCCTCGTACGTCACAAAGGGATTTTTTAGAGTCCTATTTGCGTGATCTCAAAGCGAAGAGTTCCGTATCGTCGGAGAATGTTGGGTTGTGGGGTAGGCAGTTGTTCGATCAGTTATGCGACAAAATTCCCGCAGATGACAATAAAGAGGTTACAAAACTATATCTTAGGTTTCAGCTTGGAGAGATCAGCGACGTTGATTTCTTGACTAAACTGCTCAAAATAGCTGAGAAATATGAAGTGGCAACCGTCAACTTGGATGATCTAAGAAATACTCTTGCTTTATTCAACAGGTTATCTCAGGTAGACCATAAAAAACTTAATTTGGTTTGTGATCGGGTTTATGATGATGTTAAAGATAAATTTTTCACTGAATCAGAGAAACGTTATGCCGAATCGATGGAGCGTTGGGACAAATTGAAACGGTTGTTGTCTTTACAATTAACCTGTGATGAGTTTAGGAATCTTTCAGGGGACGATTTCACTAGCGTATCGGATTTTTTAGAGGAGATTTCCGCTAAGGACGATAATATAACATCTGATTTTTGTGATCTGTTTGATTCCCTATCTTCCGGAGCAAGATCGTTTTACGAGAATTCCATCAAGAGGGATAAAGCCTTATTTTTCAATACGTTATCCGCTCTTAAAACTGGTTGTGCAAAGACGGCGATTGTTATAGCCGGTGGGTTTCATACTGCGGGATTCAGGGAATTTGCGAAACGTCAGGGGGTAAATTATGTTGTAATCCGTCCTGTTGCGGGCAAAAGTGACGATCCGAAATTTTATCAATCCCTTATGTTGAATGAACAAGACAGTTTAGATAAACTATTATTTTCTAGCGAAACCAATAGGCAAGCTCCTCGCTCAAGGTTGGCGAATCTTATATCCGATTCAGCATTGACCGCTCAGTTACTGAAAGAGACAATATTGATTGCGAAACTGGTTCATATAGCCAATTCCAGTGAGTTATTCGACCAGTTAAAACTGACCGAACGAGGCGACCCTGTGGCTTTTAGAAATAGGTTGAAGAAAAATTTGAAGGAGTTTATGGGTAAATGGGAGGCTAGGTACAAAGACATAAGAATAAAAAAAGGTATGTCGTTAACTCCGCAAGAGTTGAAGAAATTTCATTCTCTATTAGTGTCGGTTATCAAATTAGAATCAGCTGAATTCGATAGCGATAAAGTGGCGTTGGGGGTTCAGGTAACGGGTGCAAGTGCTGGCAATATAAGAATATATGTGTCGTTTAAAGAACAAAGGTCAATGACAGATAGGTTAAATAAAGTTAGTGGAAATAGTGTTGGATTTAATCTGGAAGAACAGTTTGGATCGTTCCGTTTTTATTTTGGTAGAAAACAAGATCTGACCGTCAAAGGGTATAATAAAACAACTGTTTCCAAGAAACTTTTTTCGGGAATTGTCTCTGTTGAGGCGTTGAGAAAAGAGATCATAAAAATAAAAGAACTCAGTATTCAAAATCCGTATAACGAGAAACTCAAAATGCTTCTTAAAACAAAGTTGAATGGACTTTCTCGGTTTATGGAGTATGTCGCCTCTAAAGAGGAGAAAGCGGGTAACTTACTTGTCAGTTATCAACTTAGAGCGAATGGGGCACTTTACGTGGGTAACCTAAAAAGGGCTGTAATGTATTTCAACAAATACCTTGACCTGCTTCCCGAAAAAGAGAAAGATTTGGCGAAAAAGTATTTTATCAAACTTACAATGCTTCGTGGTCAGAAGATTAGTTTGCCTGTAGAAGACGGAAACGGCAGATTGTTTACGGATAAGTTTGGTAACCCTATCAAATCATCTCTTTTGGATGATACTCTGTTTTTTGGCTCGGAACCGTCTTTTGTTGTGCAGAACCGTATGATTGAATCGGCTAAACGTTTAGAGGAGAAAAACAGGAAATATCTTGCGGAGGTAACACGGGTTGCGGCTAAAAATTTAACCGATAGTTCAAAAAATTACCATTATAGAGAAGTTGATCTATCTTTTTTCACTAAATCCGGAAAAGATGCTTTTCCGCGTGGAGGGTTTTCGTATGGAGCGGTACGTGCCGTGAAAGGCATCTCTGAAGAAGATATAGCTAATGCGATACCTGCCGTGACGTATCTTTACGATAAAAAATACACGGATCAAATGATAGAGGATGGAAAACTCAATCTGATTTGGAGTCATGCTACGGCAACCTCTACTGAATCTTTGGCTCCCGAGAGCATTAAGGCGTTGATTGTGAATAAACTTCACTTGAAAGCATTGTTAAATGTTATAGCAATGTATCCTTTTAGAGATATCCCTGTGTTGGATCCTGAGGGTAATCTGATCTGGCAAAACCTCAATTTGGACAGTTATATAGATAGGTATGGAGCTGATTATATTAAAGAGGAAAAGAGGCAAAAATCACAAAAAAACCGGACTTATTTTACGGAGATAAAGAATCCCGCAAAACTGGTTGCGTTCGGTGATTTGCATTCTGACTATAATGCGCTAGTCGATACATTGAAGGCGGAAGAGGTTATTGATAAAAATCTGAATTTTGTAACAAAACCCGGAACTGTCATAGTCGTAAACGGCGATTTCATTGCTATGGGAACTGTTTTGGAACAGAAGAAAATGATGGATATTTTGATGTTCCTGCAAAAGAATGCCGTCAAACAAGGTGTTGATCTTGTTATCTTGATGGGGAATCACGAGGCATTATTTCTGTCAGGAGATTGGGGTGATCCTATGGCAAATGGTTGGGATACGCTTCCCGAGGATTTGGGGTTTGATCATGAAGAGTCGATCAAATTGAGGG
>CAZFUR010000181.1:0-5101 GCA_964522245.1 uncultured bacterium
TTTTTCAAGAACATAAAGATCAAATCGGATTGGCAGTGATGATTATATACGTGACTACTCTGGCGATAGCTACCATAGTAGAACTACTTGATTAATAATTAAACTCGAAATATGAGGATTACCCTATGATAATAGCATTAAGAAAAAAAATGAAACTGATTTTCATAATCATTTTGTTAGGAATAATACCTGCATTTACTTTTTTTGGTGTAGGCTCAATGTTGAGGGCACCCAAGAAAAAAGTCATGGGAGAGATCAACGGTAGAAAAGTTACGGCTAAAGAGTATAATACCGCTTACATGGATGTTTACAGAGACGCTCAGCTATCCAGCAGAGAACTGTCTCGCGATCAAATCAACGATGCGGCATGGTTAAGGCTTATTCTGCTCGACGAAGCTAAAAAGTACGGGTTGCAAGTCAGCGACGAACAAGTAGCCAACAGAATCGCCACCATATTCAAGCGCAACGGCAAATTCGACAAAAGATTCTATATCGATATCTTAAGCCGTAGTTTCAGAGTACCCCCCTCAGTGTACGAAGAACAAACCCGCAAAACAATCATGATCGATACCCTCAGAGACCTGATTCTCGACGGTATAAAAATCACCGATAACGAAATATATCAGCAATATCTTCTCGATAACCAAAAACTCACCGTAAACTATATCCTGTTCCCGTACAGAGATTATCTGCCGAAAATCACACCTACACAAGAAGAACTGATGGCATACTACGAAGAAAATAAAGAGAACTATAAAAAACCTAACGAGGTCAACACAAAATATGTATCCACATCGGTAGCGGATTATATGTCTAAATTTGAGGCATCGGAAGAAGAAGCAAAAAAATATTTTGAAGATAACAAACAAGATTTCACACAAGAGCACGAAGTACACGCAAGACATATCCTGTTCAATCTGGACGAGAAAGCACCGCAAGAAGAAGTAGAAAAAGTAAAAGCAAAAGCACAAGCCGTTCTGGAGAAAGCTAACGATGGAGAGGATTTTGCCGAACTGGCGAAAGAGTATTCTCAAGGTCCGTCCGCGTCAACCGGCGGTGATCTGGGATTCTTCGGCAAAGGAGCTATGGTTAAACCGTTTGAGGAAGCTGCGTTTACTCTTAAAGCGGGTGAGATTTACCCTCAACTTGTGCGAACGAAGTTCGGGTTTCATATCATCAAAGCGGAAGAGGTCAAAGAGGAAATCCAGAAAAGTTTTGATGACGTGAAAGAAGAGGTTATCGAAAAAGTGAGAACTGAGAAAGCCGACGCTCTCGCAAGAGAACTTATAGAAGAATGTTATTATAAAAGCGATGATATGGAATCTATGCAAAAAGCCGCCGACGAATTAGGTCTAAAAGTAGAAGAAACAGGGTTTTTCTCATACTCATACAATATACCTAAAATAGGTAACTCACGCGACTATTACGAACAAGCCTTCAAACTTGATCTGTTTAAAACAAGCGAGATTGTCAATACCGATCAGAAATATTATTTGTTAGCACCGATAGAACGCAGAAACGGGGCTATTCCCGATTTTGACGAGATAAAAACACAACTCGAAAACGATTTTAAGAGAGAAAAAGCCAAAAAGTTAGCCGAAAAAGACGCTATCGACGCATTAAGCAAAATTACACCCGATATGGGTAAACAAAATAAATCATTCATGGATGCTGCGAAAGACGCAGGCTATAAACCTATAACATCAAAACCGTTCACAAAACAATCCCCCGACCCACAGATGGGATACGGAGTCGATCTGGCAGAAACACTTTTCTCTACAAAAATCAATGCCGTCAGCGACCCTATAGAAACAACCACAGGTTACCTAATCGCCGAAGCAAAACAGTTCGACAAACCTGACTTGACCGAGTTTGAAGACACAAAAGAAACCTTAAAAAGTCAACAATCAATGCAGAAGAAATATATGATCTTTCAAGAATGGATGGATAACGTAAAACAAAACGCAAAACTGGTCGACCTGACAAAATATGTCGATAGGTAATCTTTTTTTATTTGTTCTGTTTTTTATCCGATAGCAAAGACATAACCTCATTCATAAACTGTGTAACGTCTTTGAACTGACGGTAAACGGATGCGAACCTCACAAAAGCCACTTCATCTAGTTTCTGGATAGCCATCATAAGTTGTTCGCCTATCTCAATGGTAGATATTTCACGCACATTTTTATTTTCTATATACCGTTCTATTTCGGCGGCGGCGTTTTCTATTTTTTCCAGACTGATCGGTCTTTTCTCAAAAGCTTTCATCAACCCTGACATTATCTTATCTTTGTCAAACGCTTCTCTGCGACCGTCTTTTTTTATCACACGGATATTAGGTCTCTCCAAAGTCTCGTATGTGGTGAACCTGCGTGTACAGTTAAGACACTCCCGCCTTCGGCGAATCGCTCTGCCGTCTTGACACAATCTGGAATCGACGACCCTATCTTCTACGAAAAAACAAAATGGACAACGCAAACCTACCTCCTTATTTGATAGGCAAGATCGTAACATAAACAATAAAAACTGGCAAGAATTGAAAATCTATACTATTATCTGAAACTGTCAGATCATAATCATAAACGGAACAAAACCTATGAGCAATTTATCTAGATGCCTCATCGCCTTTTTCATACTTATCATGTCCACCGATAATCTGTTGTCGGAACAGGTAGACAAAAACGTAATAGACAGTTTAGTCTCAATCACCGACAAAATGCATCTGCTTGACAGCTACAAATATAAAATCTCAACCGTAGCTTTCAAAAACAAAAAAATCAGAAAAACCACCATTTTATATAATTTTAAAAAACCTCGTTGTGTACGGATAGAATGGTTATCCCCAAGGAAAATGCGCGGACAACTAGCCGTATACTCCAAAGGTATCATGAAGGTTGCGCCCGCTTGGTTGCCGTTTGTGGTGGAAATGGACCCGGATTGCGCTTTGGCATCGGCGGATACAAACTTCCCGATATACAAATCGACCATTGTGGATTTTATGGATATGATCGTAGAGGGTATCCCCGTCTCAAAAAGCGCTAAAACAATCGAAGAAACCGACAGTTATATAATCTATGAACTAATAAACGATACCAACACAGCCAGAATAAAAATAGATAAAAAAACCGATCTGCCTATTTTTATCGAGCAGTTCGATTCCGAAGGCAACCTGATAAACGCAGGTTATATTGAGAATATGGAAACAAATGTTGAGTTTCCGTCCGATTATTTTGACCTTTAAAGGAGTTTCTTATGGAAAAAGAAGGTTATTTTTTACTTATTCCGTTTTTTCTTAATGCGGTAACGGCTATTTTTCTATTCCTGCGAGGGAAAAGGGCATACCAGAGAATAAATAAAGCGTTTGCCATGTGGGTGATATGCGTATGTTTCTGGGATTTGCAATTTATTACGGAAACGGTTAACGGCTCGGACGATTTATTAAAATTCCTGTTCAGGTTTTCGTTTCTCGGAGAGTGGATAGCACCATCGGTGTTTTTATATTTCGTATACTGTTTTACACATGAAAAGCTAAACAAAAGAAAATATTTTCTGCTGATACTGCCCCCTATTGTATTTGTGACGCTTATAGTGGCGGATATGTCGGGGTTTAAGGTTATAATCAGCACTCTGCGCTATAGTGCGTACGGATGTGGAGGACGCAGTGTGGTTTTTGTTATCCACACGTTTTTGGCGTGGTTGGTCTATTTTGTAATCTACTCTTTGTGGGGTGCGGGGTTACTGATCGCTCATCTGTGGCGGACGACTATCGCCATCAGGATGAGATCTATGCGAAACCTTATTTTGCAGTCTAATTTCCTTTTGGCGGTCGCCGGGGTTTTGATATTTATTTTAGGATTGACTTTCGATATCGTTGCCCCTATATTTGGCGTGAGGATATTTCAGTTTTCAAGCATCACTACCTTGATAATGATCGCCCTTATGGGCTGGTTGCTCTATAGAGTAGAACGTGAATGATAAGTTGAGGATAAATGTATGGATTTTGATATCAGAGTGTGCGACAACCATTACTGTATAAACGTAACAGGCGAGATGGTAGCTCCCGCCTGCAACCGCATTCCCGATAACTTCTGCGCCCGTGTGCAAACCACCGATAAACCTATCGTTATAGACCTGAGCGAGACCACATATCTCGACAGTCGTGGTTTGGGCGTTATGGTTTTTCTTTATACACACGCAAAAAGGGCGAATCAACCGTTTTTGGTAGCGGGGGTAGCGGACGAAACCGCAAAAATCATCAAGATCACCGCGCTAGATAAGATCTTTCCGCTATTTAGCACATATAAAGAAGCATTGAATTCATTAGAAAAATAACAGTTAAAAAGA
Organism: uncultured bacterium; assembly: GCA_964522245.1. GTDB lineage: Bacteria > Auribacterota > Auribacteria > Auribacterales > Auribacteraceae > CAZFUR01. Next base: position 4,345 of record CAZFUR010000181.1, read on the forward strand.
AGTTTTGTAAAAAATATTTACCATCTTTATTTATGTAAAAATATTTTACTTATTTTTCTCTATTTTTTTCTCCCTGATTTTCTATTTATCTTTTATTTTGATCTCAAAACAGACAGATTTCTCATTATGGCACATATGTTGTTATATAAGAAAACCATCTGGTTTGAAACTGAAAATAAAAGGAGGAAACAAAGATGAAAAAGTTAGCCGTTTTAATCACATTAACAACATTATTACTGGGGTTTAGCACTATTTCTCAAGCATGGGAAGTAACCTTCTGCGACGACAACTCGTATTACAGTTACCACAGCAGATACAACCGATGCGATAGCTACCGTTGCTACACAACAGCTACACCCGTTGTGTATCATCGTTACTATACGCCCGCTTACAGATATCATCCGACTTATAGCACAGTCTCGTTCCGTTCGCCTTACGCCCCGACATACGATCGATATACCGTAAGAGAAACCGTATACCTTTACTAAAAAAACTCACCATTTTAATTGGGGCGGGGCATACCCGTCCCAATTTTTTTATTCCGCTACAACAAATCTATCAATAAAGGATTGAGTATTTTTTTTATCACCGTCAACGACAATATCAATGTCATCAAAAATACAACCGTTAATAAATCCCACTCATTTATGACCAACCCCAACGCCAACCCGGATGCGGGCGGATGCTCTGTATCGGTTGCGATCATCACAAATATAGACAACCCCACCGCCAAAGCCGCAAACAAGATATCTCCTTG
>CAZFUR010000182.1:0-5100 GCA_964522245.1 uncultured bacterium
AAATAGGCGCGTTGAGTTGTCAGTTGCGTAACTTTGACGGTTCTATACAAAAATTTTGTTCTTGTTTGCCGAATTTTTGGGACGAAATTTTTCTACAAACCGGATTTGATATCAAATATCCTCAGAATCGTTGGGCGGGGCGAAGAAGTATGAATTATTTTTCTCATGATTTTGAGTGTGAGATAGAACAGCCTCCGGGGACATTTATATTTACCAGTCGGGAAGTTTTGAATCGGGTTGGGTGTTTTGACGAACAATTCCCGATTTTGTATAACGATGTCGATTTGTGCAGAAAGATCATAGATGCGGGATTGAAGATTGTTTTTATACCGTCGGTTTATGTATATCATCATAAAAGTGCCAGTATAAAAAAGAATATGGAACGTTGTTTGGTGGAGTCTTTTTATATGCGGTGGCGTTATTATGATAAATATTTTTCCGGTCTCTCAAGGGGATTGATGAGGTTTCTATCTCCATTTTTTGAAGAAGGAGGGGGGGAAGATAAGTTATCCGAAAGGACAGGAAAGAGAGGGTTGGTTATCAGGTCTACTTATCAAGCTCATTTCGATATGTTTCTTAACGATCTTGGAGAACATTTATCCGATGTTGAATTTGATCTTCTAACACCTAAAATTGAAGATCTTGAATCATCACGGTTGGATAAAATTTTCCACAGAATATATCCGTATGTCGGAAATGGAAACAGGATTGAGTTATTTTCTACTGACCGGATCTTATTGAAAAAACTATTTTTTGAGAGATACGATTATGTTGTTTTCCCCCATGCTACGGTTGATGGAGCAGGACAGTGGAATTTGTTATATTTCGCCTCGTTTTTGCTTCCTTCAAGGGTGATAGCATATGGGGTCGATACGTGTTGGAATTTATTCTTACCGATAGGGTTAAAACAAATAAGGGGAATTTTTGTTTATGCTGCGGCATATTTATTGCTTGTTTTAGGTTCTTTGGTCGAAAATATAAAACGCTCACTTATGTTTTAGGGAGGTATGTCTGTTTGGGTGTTTCTGTTTGTATGGTTAATCACAACGGAGAAGAGTTAGTTCGTAAGTATTTGTTGAAGGTTGTGGAGTCGCTTGAGAGCGAAAACGGCTTGGTGTGGGAATTGGTCTTTTTTGATAATGGGAGCAGTGATAATAGCGTAGACGTTGTAAGAGAGTTGTGTCCGTCGGCACAGGTCTTGTGCTCAAGGCGTAACTTGGGATTTTCCAAATCGAACAATATTGCGGTTAGGTTTACTAAGTATGAGAAAATCCTCTTTTTAAACAACGATGTCGTACCGGAAAAAGGATTTTTAGGACCGTTGCTTAATCGATTGGATGACGAAGAGGTGTTTGCTGTGGCTCCGAAAATGTATCGACCTGATAAACAGCTGGATGACGGTATAAGGAATGCCGAGTTTCGTACAGGCTTGTTTACCCCGGTGTTGGATCTGGATAGATCGATGAGGAATAAAGCGGATTTGACAACTTTTTTTTGTGGCGGGGCTGTATTGCTCAAAAAAGAGTTGTTCTATAAGCTCGGCGGGTTCGATCTGATCTATAACCCTTATAGCTGGGAAGATTTGGATATTTCCTACAGGGCTTGGAAATACGGTTATCAGGTGGTGTATGAACCGTCTAGCGTGGTTTATCATCTGAGGGAAACTACGGCGAAAAAGGTTTATTCGCAGTCTTATCTGAAAATTATTGTGTGGCGCAACAGGTTTATGTTTATGTGGAAAAATCTGTCGTTTAGTCCGGGTATTTTGGAACATCTTTTCTATTTGCCGTCAAAGCTGGTCAAATTTATTTGTACCGGTAGAGGGTTATATGTGGTCGGTTTTTTCTGGGCATTGCTCAGGTTGCCGGAAGTTTTAATAGGTCGATTCAAAGAACAGAAAAATTTTATCAGAACCGATAACGAAGTCTTTAAATTAGCGGGTGAATTATGAAAGGGATTAGTGTCGTAATACCAAATTGGAACGGTGCGGATAAACTAAAAACTAATTTGCCTCAAATAAATGAAAAAATCAAAAAGTTGGGGGTTTCTTATGAAATCCTTGTTGTAGACGACGCAAGTACAGATGATAGCCTGCGGGTTCTTGAGTCTTTTCCTTTTGTAAGGGTATTCTCATGCGATAAAAATGAAGGATTTTCAAAAACAGCTAATAGAGGTGTGTGGCTTGCTCAATATGATCTAGTTTTTATAATCAGCAACGATATCGTTTTGGGGGATTCGCCGGAACATCTGTTTGAGCATTTCAAAGATAAATCGGTTTTTGCCGTTAGCCCGGAAGTCAGATGGTTGGATACGGGCAAATTCGCTTACGGGAAAAGAGGCGTCGAATGGAAAAATGGGTATTTTAGGGTGAAAGAAAAGAAACAGACCAAATTACCGTGTTATAGTTTGTTCGCTTGCGGCGGTTCGGCTGTTTTCCGCAGAAATATGTTTTTGGATTTAGGTGGGTTCGATAAGATTTATCATCCTTTCTACTGGGAAGAAATAGACCTGTCTTATAGGGCTTGGAAACGAGCCTATAAGGTTATCCATGACCCTCGATCTGTCGTTTTCAACTCAAGTTGCGGTGTGATAAAAAAATATTTTTCTAAAAAATATATCAAGCTTATTTCCGCCAGAAATAGTTATATCTTTGTGTGGAAAAATATATCAACCCCAAAATTGGTTTCGGAACATTTATCTAATTTGTTGCCGTCTATTCTAAAAGATCTCAAATCCGGTCGTTTCAGATTTCCGCTAAGTTGTCTATTGGCGTTGTTTAAGTTACCGTCTGTAATAATAAGAAGGTTTGTTGAAAAGGAAAAAAATCTGTTGACCGATCTTGAGGTTATCAAACTGGTTAATTCGGAGTTACCTGTTTTTATAACGGAAGACACAAAGGTGGAATTATGAGAGTAGCCGCTGTTATTCAAGCAAGAATGAACTCAGAGCGTTTTCCCGGTAAGGTTTTGGAAAAAATCATGGGATACCCTATGATATGGCATATCGTAGAGCGTGTAAAAAGATCAATTACCGTAGACCAGATCATAGTTGCCACGACCGATAAAAAAAGCGATGAACCGTTGGTGTGGGAATGCCAAAAAATGGGGATATCGGTGATAAAAGGATACGAAGAAGACGTTTTGGGCAGATACTATATGGCGTCGCAGATAGTCAAAGCGGATAAAATATGCAGGGTTACTGCGGATAATCCACTTATTGAGCCTGTATTCATAGACATGGCGGTGGCAAGAATGTGTTACTCGGACGAAGATTATATAGCCATTGACGGTGCGCCAATCGGTACGGGTATAGAAGTTTTTAAAAAGGAGTTACTCAAATTCTGTACTCAAAATGCTTCGCAAGATTATCAAAGAGAACATGTTACGCCGTTTATAAGGGAAAACTCGGATATTTTTCGTGTCAGTTCTATAACTGCGCCTTCAGATCTGTTTTTCCCTGATTTGAGGCTGACTGTGGATACGGTTGAGGATATGAAACTTATAAAAAAGATTTATCATAAACTGTATAGAAGCGATGCTATCGTAAACCTGAAAAGTACCATAAATCTGTTGTTGGAAGAACCTGAGTGGTGTCGGTTGAATAGTCATATACAGCAAAGATCAATTATATAAACTGGAGCGGTTATAATGGTTGAAGTGAAAATTGGTGATTTTGTTATCTCTCAAAAAAACCCTGTGTTTGTTATAGCGGAGGTGGGGATTAATCATAATTCAGATATTGAACGCGCTAAAAAACTTATTAGTGCCGCTAAAAAAGCCGGTGCCGATGCGGTCAAATTTCAGTCTTTTAAGGCGGATAAAATCTGTGATATGCATCTTAGGGAAACAAAAGACGTAGAGGGTGTTACGGGCGGGTCAAACTCTACATATGATCTGTATAAATCATTGGAGCTGACCGATTCGATGCACACTGAACTGATAAAAACGGCAAAAAAAGAAAATATACTGTTTTTCTCGTCTGTCTTTGATGAGGATACGGCGGATTTTTTGCAACAGTATGATGTTCCCGCATACAAAATAGCTTCAGGCGATATCACTAATTTACCTTTGATAGAGCATGTTGCTAAAAAGGGTAAACCGGTTATCATATACCGGGATGTCGACCTTGGATGAAGTCAGACAAGTTGTGAATCTATTCTGTAAGGTGGGGAATAGACAGTTGATTTTGTTGCATTGTGTGAGTTGTTATCCGCCGCCCGATGAGGATATAAATCTTGAAAGTATGAAATCTATGGCTGAGGCGTTTCCTTACCCGATAGGCTATTCCGATCATTGCGAGGATATGTTGGCGTGTCTTTGTGCGTGTTCTATGGGGGCTAGAGTCATCGAAAAACATTTCACTTTGGATAATAGTTGGCAAGGACCGGACCATAAAATCTCTGCCACGGCGGATGAGTTGGCTGATTTTATACAAAATCTTAGACGAGCGGAGAAAATGATGGGGAGCGGAATTAAAATGCCTGCCGGTTCCGAAATGGATGTGCGTACCCCAAGCCGTAGGAGCATAAGGGTTTTGGGCGGTTTATCCAAGGGAGAAATAATCACAAGAGAGAAAATTATTTTGCTAAAACCGGAAAAAGGATTGTTGCCTGAAAAATTGGGTATGGTTATAGGTAGAAGAGCCAAAATATCTATGACTAACCATGAGCCGGTAACACTCGATAAATTAGAATGATTCTTTTCATATAAAAAGGAGTTTTTATATGTATAACATATTTTCTGGGAAAAAGTTTTTGGTTACCGGTGGAGCAGGCTCGATAGGTAGCGAGATTGTCAGAAGTTTATTGAAATATGATCCTGAAGTGGTAAGAGTGTACTCACGTGGCGAATCCGAGCAGTTCGATCTACAACATCAACTGGAAGGATACAATAATATCCGATACCTCGTAGGTGATGTGAGAGACCGTTCCCGATTGGCAAAGTCACTGAAGGGAATCGATTACGTTTTTCACGCGGCGGCACTAAAACACGTTCCATCATGTGAGTATAATCCGTTTGAGGCGGTCAAAACTAATGTTGTCGGTACGGAAAACCTTATAGATTTGTGCATCGAAGAGGGGGTATCTAAGGTGATATCTAT
>CAZFUR010000183.1:0-5083 GCA_964522245.1 uncultured bacterium
GATCGTCACAGGAATCACGTAATCCAGACGCACATATTTTCTTTTTTCGATTAATGTAGCCCCCATGATTTCCCCCTAACTGATCTAAAAATGCCTTAACCTTGTGTTGAGCAGTTATTTACATCGGATACTGGAAGATTTTATTTAGGATATTTTTTCCTTTTATAAAAGGTCAGGAATGTTTATAATCTTTTTCTGTTTTTTTAATAAACCGAAAAAAATTATTGGAGACAATATATGGAAATCCACCCGACGGCAATAATAGGGGATAACGTGAAACTGGCTGACAATGTACAAGTCGGTCCATATGCTATTATAGACGGTGATGTCTCTATCGGCGAAGGAACCAAGATTTTCGCTCACGCTAATATTAGCGGGTTTACCGAAATCGGGAAAAATTGCGAGATCCATATGAACTCCGTTATCGGGCATCTGCCTCAAGATATGGCTTTTGACAGAGACAATCGAACATATCTGAAAATCGGAGATAACAACATTTTCCGTGAAGGAACATCGGTTCACAGAGGGACAGAACCTGAATCGTCTACCGTCATCGGCGATAACAATTATTTTATGGCAATGTCTCATGTTGCTCATAACTGCCGAATCGGCAATAATGTCATATGTGCCAACAACACTCTGATCGCAGGACATGTCGAGATCGGCAACAACACGTTTTTATCGGGTAGCGTAGTAATACACCAATTTTGTCGAATCGGATGCTTTGTTATGGTTTCTGGACTGAGCGGTATCAACAAAGATATCCCGCCATACATGATGGCAGGCGGCAGACCGGCTATCGTGACAAACCTAAATATTGTCGGTCTGCGACGCGGAGGATTCTCCACTGAACAGAGAAAAAATATAAAAAAACTTCACTCCATTCTCTTCAGAGAAAACCGCTCCATAAAAAATGCCGTGGATGAACTTGACAAACTTGATAAAAATCAAGAAACCGAAACGTTTATCTCTTTTATAAAAAATTCTGAACGAGGGATCTGTTCCTCTTCAAAAAATATAAAACACAATCAACCGTTTTAATGATGTACGGAGGATATAATGGGATTTAAAATAGGGGTGATCGGATCGGGAAAAGGATCAAATTTTCAGGCAATCGCAGATGCGATAGGAAAGGGTCGCCTTGACGGTGTAGAGATATCGGTCGTTTTGTCGGATGTCAAAGACGCATTCATATTGGAACGAGCAAAAAAGATGGGGATTAAATCTGTCTATCTGAATCCGGGTAACTTCAAAACAAAACTAGCACAAGACAGCGAACAGGAATATATTCGTGTTCTGAAAGAAAACAATGTCGACCTGGTTGTCCTTGCCGGATTTATGCGTATGATTAAAAAAAATATGCTGGATGCGTTCCCTCATAAAATCATCAACATTCATCCGTCATTGTTACCTTCGTTCCCCGGACTAGCCTCTTTTAAGCAGGCATACGAATACGGAGTAAAAATAACCGGTTGTACCGTGCATTTTGTCGATGAGGGAATGGATACAGGTCCTATAATAGGACAACGCGTAGTTCCTATACTAAGTGACGACTCGCCTAAAACCGTTCATGAGAAGATACAAAAAGAAGAACATATCCTTTATCCCGCCTGCATTAGAGTTATCTCGCAAGGAAAGCTTGAAATAATCGGCAGACGTGTTATAATGGAGGTTTACGATAAAGAACTCAATAATTTACTATAACAATAATTTTGGAAGGACAAAGCAAAATGGAAGTCAAACTGGGAGTACCTAAAGGTAGTTTACAAGAATCTACTTTCAAAATAATGCGCAAGGCGGGATTTAATATCTCTGTAGGATCCAGGTCTTATTTCCCGACTATCGACGATAAAGAAATAAGCGTCATCTTGCTTAGAGCACAAGAGATGTCTAGATATATCGCCGACGGCGTGTTGGATTTTGGTCTGACAGGTAAAGACTGGATCTTGGAGAACGATTCTGATGTGGTTGAAGTGATGGACCTCGTATACGGCAAACAAGGCAGAAAACCTGTACGATGGGTTCTTGCCGTGCCAAACGATTCCGATATTCAATCGGTCAAAGACCTTCAAGGCAAAAGGATCGCGACAGAAGTGGTCAATCTCACAAGGCGTTATCTGGAAAAACATGGCGTGTCTGCCGAAATAGAGTTCTCATGGGGTGCAACAGAAGTAAAAACACCGTCTTTGGTCGACGCCATTGTGGAACTGACCGAAACAGGATCATCCCTAAAAGCGAACAATCTGCGAATTGTGGAAACAATAGCAGAATCAACAACAAAATTGATCGCTAACAAAGACACTTGGAAAGATTCGTGGAAAAAGAAAAAAATCGAGAATTTCGCTCTACTACTGAACAGCGCTCTCACCGCTGAAACAAAAGTAGTGCTAAAAATGAATGTCGAGAAAAAGAATCTGGATAAAATCATAGATGTGCTACCGGCTCTCAAGCAACCGACTATATCGCATTTGACTAATCCGGATTGGCATGCTGTGGAAACTGTTGTAGACGAGTTTGTCGTCAGAGAAATTATACCTAAACTCAAAGATGCCGGCGCAGAGGGAATAATTGAATTCCCGCTGAATAAGGTGATTTTATAATATTTTTTCTGGGTAACTTGATAATCAACTATTTATAATGTAAAATTAAACATGAACCGGTCAGGCGGATTTTTGGTCTTACCTGTTCTAGGGAAAAGGAAAAGGAGAAAACTTATGCCCTGCGGAAGAAAAACACGGAAAAAGAAAATCTCAAAACACAAAAGAAAAAAAAGGTCTAGAAGAGACAGGCATAAAAATAAATAGTCATTTTTTCTTTTGAGAAGGATGGTGAAATGAATATTTTTAAACGAACCGGCATTGCTTTATTGTTTGTGTTTGGATTGATCGGAACACCTATTTTAAGCATCGGAGCGCAAGAAAACGAAAACGATTCGGCTAAACAGTTTTCGTTTAAATCGTTTCTCCCTTCTTTGAAAGTAAATGATCTTATTTTTAACCCTGATCGCAAAATAATTGCCGCACATACTCATTTTAGTATGGGTATGTTGTATATTTTTAACGGTAACTATAGCTCGGCTATCGAAGAATTAAAGAAAGCACACGGTTTAGATCCGACCGAGGCGATGATACCGTTAAAAATGGGGGCGATTTATCTACAACAAGGCAGAAACGAAGAGGCAATTGAACAACTCGTTACAGCGATAAAACTTGACGAGTCGTTGTATGACCCTCGCCTGCTTTTGGCACAAGCCTATTTTCAGCAATCAAAAGTAGAAGATGCGATTAAAGAATATAACAAGACCATCAATCTATATCCCGAGAAAGTCGACGCTTATATAGAATTAGGCGAAGTGCTTTCCCGGGAAAACAAAACACAAGAAGCAATCGATACATTCACTCGCGCGTTGGAAATCGATTCAGAGCTTTCATCGGTATGGTACAAACTGGGTTTACTGTATAGCAAACTGAACAATATCGATGATGCCGTATCTTCGTTTCGCAAATCGATAAAGATAAAACCGTCGTCTTTCCTTGCCCATTTAGGACTGGCAATCGTCCTTGAAGTCGCAAGTAAAAATGAAGAAGCTATTGCCGAATACGAGGAATGTATCAGGATAAATCCACTGAGTAAAAATATCTATAAACGGTTGGCTGATCTTTACAGAGCAGAAAACCGATACGACAAAGCCCTCAGTCTGTACATGCTTCTGATAGACCTTGAACCGTATGAACTATATAACTATGTCAACCCTGCCTACCTCTTGATTAAAATGGGCAAATACGATGCCGCTTTGGAAATACTCGTCTGGGCTAAAGACAAGTTACAAAACCCCGTTGAAATTATATCCATGATCGCACTAACATACAGTGAAATGAACGAGTTAGACAAAGCGATTGAAGAGTATAAGTTCGCTATCACCATAGGCGCTAAACCGGATATCATAAACTATTATATCGGATCCTTGTATGAACGAAAAAAAGATCTGGCGATGGCAGAAAAATATTTCAAGAAGTCTATTGAATTCAATCCTGAAAACGCCGATGCGTACAACTATCTAGGTTATATGTGGGCAGAACAAGGGATAAACCTTGAGAAATCAACGGAATTTATCCAAAAAGCGATTGATATAGACCCCAATAACGGAGCATACATAGATAGTTTGGGATGGTCTTATTATAAGAGAGGCATGATTTTTGAGGCGATTGAAGAGCTGAAAAAAGCTGTCAAGTTCTTGGATAAAGATCCTGTCATAAGAGAACATCTCGGAGATGCCTACCACAAGATGGGTAAAGTAGAAGAAGCTATTGCCGAATGGAAAAGAGCGTTTATTATGGATCCGCACAGCGATTCTTTAAAAACCAAACTTGAAGAAAACAATATTTCTCCGCAAGAATTATTATCCGAAGAAGAGAAATAGCACGTCAAAATACCAAAGGGGACAGAATGTTTAATCTGATCTTAAACGTTTTTTGGGTTGTTTTGTGGACTGTTACGTTCCTTTTGTGCATAAATAATACAGCTTTCATGCTTAATCTCGCTAGAGAAGACTATGTTGTAGAAAACATTACTTTCCTCTGTTACATTTTCTCTTCATTGTTTTTTGCCGTATTGTTGTTTACTTTTTGGAAACGAGATAAAACGGGGATTTTTTCTTTTTGTTATAAATATAAATTTTATATCTTTTTTATGCTGTTCGCCTTTTTTGTCGCCGGTGAAGAAATAAGTTGGGGTGAGAGAATTTTTAACATCCCCGTAAACGATACTATAAAAGGAATGAATCTTCAAAACGAGCTGAATATACACAATATCGTAGCAGGTGGTTTCAATTACGATTTTCAATATAAAATGATTGTTCTTTTTTTCTTTACTAACGGAGTATTGATACCTTTGTTGAATCTAAACGCTTCGGTCAGAAACTTTTTGGACAGGGTGAATTTTCCGGTGATGAGTCTTTCTCTTATTATGCTTTTTTTGGGTGTAGTTTTATCGGTAAAAATATGGCTCAACGCATTTGATATACCTCTTATAATATCGGATGAGGGTAAATCGTCAAAAGATCTTATCACAGAATATATGGAGG
>CAZFUR010000184.1:0-214 GCA_964522245.1 uncultured bacterium
TCGTCAGGAACGGTTTATACTATCAAGGTCAACGCTTTGAACGTTTCAGGTAATTCTATGACAAGCTCTAGCGTGACTGTTCTGTCTATCAGAGATACTCAACCGCCTGTGCTGAGCATATCAGAGCCTTCAAACGACAGTACCGTTGTTGAAGGAGAGATTATGCAGGTTGATATTTCAGGTATTAGCGATAATGTGGGTGTCAAACAGGTTA
>CAZFUR010000184.1:224-5070 GCA_964522245.1 uncultured bacterium
TCCGTGTTAACAGGTTTATACGATCAGCCTCCTTTTGGTGATATACATTACAATTATGAAGTTCCCATAATCGATAACGATCCGCCGTCTTCTATTATCGTGGGGGTTATCGCCGAAGATATAAATGGTAACTTGTCTCAAATTCAGCCTATTGTGGTTAATAGGCAAGAAGACGAAACGCCTCCTGTGATAACAATATCCTCGCCTCAAGATGTGTTTGAAGTACGCAAAGGTATGGAGATGAATATTTCGGGTGAAATATCGGGCGAACGTTTGCTGAACGGAGTTGAGATATTTTTGAACGATATTTCTGTGCCGGATATTTCAGTTGTTCAAGAATCGTCACATTTGTATAGGTTTAGCAAACAATACCTTATTCCTCCGAGTTTTGTCAGTGGCGTTGTGGTTTTGAAAGTGGTTGTTACCGATGCCGCTTCAAATAGCAGTTTTTCTACCCTCAACGGTCAGGTTTTAGACGATGAGCCGCCAACTGTCGAGTCGTTTGTCTGTGATAATGATGCGGTTGAAGGCGGTACAATCAGTATGAGTGCCGTTGTTTTAGACGATCTGGGAATACGGTCTGTAAACTTTATGGTGGGTAGTGAAATAGTCAAATCAGATACATCGTATCCGTACGGGTGCAAATATTCTGTTGCGTATGGAATAGCTCCGGCGACGTTAAATGTCACTGCGTATGCTGTGGATTCGATAGGGCAAGCTAGCGCAAATTATCCTGTACAACAGGTGACTATAACAGGAAGTGTGCCTCCGATCGTTGTCTTAACGTTGCCTGATAATGATTCCATAGAGGGTGATACTATTTCCGTTCTTATGGAAGCGGAAGATAACGATGGTGTGGGTGGAATTAAGAGAATGGAACTGTATGTTGACGGCATTTTGCAATGGGGTCGAAATTATGACCCGTTACATACTATGGAGGTAAATCATTCTCAAAATGTAAAACTACGTTATCTGGTTGGTCAAACGTCGGAACAGGCAACTGTTGAGGCGAAAGTGATTGATTCTTACGGTATTTCTCATTCGTCGGGTATTCGCAATATTACATTGCTACCGGATCAGCCACCTGTATTGACCGGAGACGAGATTATTGTCCCTGACAATATCGTGGAGACCGGAGCTTTCTTTATAGATCTGGTTTTGAGTGTGCCGAAAAACGATGATATCGGATTTAGTTATGCGGAATTCTATATGAACTATTATGACGGTTCGCAATGGGATAACGATAATTATTTGGGAAAAGATATCTACCTTAGCAGCGGTTATGATGCACAATATTATAGGTGTAATGTTTCTGCTCCGAGAATTTATGATCCGAGTCATGGTGAGTTTTATGTTTATGTAAAGTTGGTTGATAAATACGAAGGTTTTGTTAATCCTCAAGCTCATGCCGTTATATCTAGTGCGGTATCAATTTCTTTGAATTCTGATTCCCCGCCTGAGGTTACGTTTCATAGCCATGCGCCGGATGACAGTTTGTATGAAGGTCAAAAAGTTGATTTTTCCGCAAAGGCAAAAGATGATAACGGGGTACTGTCACGGATGAATTTCTATGTGGATTATGAAAAGGTCGGGTCTGTTTCTTCTTTATGGTATCGATCCGGAGACTACTCCTTTTATAAGACAAAGGTGGCACTGTCTAACTTTGCGCCAAACTATTCGGGGGATTACGATATAACCGGTTCTTTATCGGATCTGGAAGATAATATGGTCATTGAACAGTTGAATAATACGGCAACGCTTATCTTTTATATGGAGGCGAACGGTGATACTTGTTCTGTTAGAGCTTTATCAAAACGTGATAGGTTGACTGATAAAATATCTCTGGTTAAACCTGTTTCCTATCAACTTGACGGAACAAACCACACCATTGATGGTCTGGACCTGTTGTTGGAGTATGATAACGGTGTGGTATCCGGATTCGATGGAACAATATCTGTCGACGCTCAAAGCTATACTTTGAGCGGTTCAAACGTGTATGGTCATTCATCGTTCGATAGAAAAATAATCTTGTCTGCGGAAGGTATAGATTCCAATGGGCAATCTGCTTTCTCCGATGGTGTTACCGTAAATCTGTTACCCGATGGTTTGCCTACAATTTCGTATAGCATGTCTCCGTCGAATAACAAGCTTTCAGCGGGTTCGCGTGTTCCTTTTACTGTCGTTGCGTATGACGACGTCAATATTGATAGAGTAGAGTTTGTTATGCTGTACGATCCGTATGATCTAGATAACGATTCCGATTTAGATGAGACTGTAATAGGTGTGAGCGATCTGTATTACGATACAAAATCGTATTCAATGAGTTTTACCGTGCCTATCCCGTCGGATAAAATAGGGGAAACCATAGGTGTAGTGGCAAGAGTCTTTGATAGCAAAGTTCCTGTAGCTAATTTTGCGCAAACACCTGTTTTCTATATAGATGTTGTACTAGGGGCGATATTGGTTAGCAAAATACCTGTGACTTACTGCAGAAGTTTCATTGATGCGGATAATAAGAATGTTGTTGTCGGAGGCTACAATAATTTGAACATGATAGGAACTCAAGGTGATGATATATCTGTCGAAAACGGTCATATTGTTTTTCCTGTTGATCCTGAAAAAGGTTATTTTGATATAATTTTTGATGAAATATCGAATGTCTCTCAATTCAAAATTGTCGTAAATGATTCGTTCAGAGACGATGACGATTTTCTTATCGCAGAGGTGGAGTTTTTTGACGGGGTAAATGAGACGCCTGTGGAAATCAAATACGCAAGGGCAACCGATGAGCTGAGCAATCAGTATTCAATATCAAAAACTTATGACGGTATCAAGACAGCTTCCTCTAACGGTTGGGAGCCGGGAGTAGCGGGGGCTACGGGATGGTGGTATTTCCGTGAACCTGTGAACCTGAGAAAACTGAGAATATATCATTGTTATGGACAAAAATATCAACTGAAAGATTTTCAAATTTATGCCAGTAGAGAACAGATGACAACCATTACCGTTTTGTCCGGAGACAAAGATGGTTTTGGATTCGCTCAGCCTTTGGGTGAAAACGCTTGTCTGCCCGATCTGAATGCGGATGACAATATAACTTATCCTGAAGATTTCTTTAACAATACAACCGCGTCCGATCCTTTATTCACAGATAAGTTCATGAACGAGTCGTTTACTTTACTGCAGACATTTCAGTTAGGCGGTAAGGTCCCTCTTTATGCGGATCTGTATATCTTGGCGGGTGATATTGATACAAATGAAAGCAATTTTTATATTAAAATTGATGGAACCGACAAATATGTGTCGTGGAAAACATATGATTCTGCAGGTTTGGACGACGGCGGTATTACATTATCCGATATACATTTGTCACCTGACGATATGACTAGTTTTGAAGACGATAATGTGAGCTTTGTTTTTCCTGCTATGAACGATTTGGCTGTCGATTATATCGAAACGGTTATTCATGTAGCGTCTAATAGTGATTTTATTTCTCCTCAGAATGTTTCCGTAGAGTTCTTTACACCTCAAGGATACGTTAATGTACCGGCTCAAATTACTGATAAAATTGATCTTGCCGCGTATCCGACTGATGTGGTCATGGGTAACGGTAACCTCTACTCTATGGATGCAGTGGGATTGAAAATATTTGGTTATTCGGATAACAACTATGATTTGTTAGGAAGGCTTGATAATGTTTTCGATAATAATTCGAGCTATTATAATAACCAATATTTCTGTAGTTTAGATGTTGTTGGGCGATACGGATACGCAAGAGATTTTAATTCATTACTTGTCGTTGACCTCAAAGAACCTCAGTATCCGTATTTATTGTCTGATGTAACTTTATCCGATGATAATAGAACTAGAGAAAGAGTATTGGTTGCGGGGGATAACGTTTATGTCACACAACAGACAGGTGTAGCAGTCTATAACAGAACTACACTAGAGCAGATAACCACATTATTGAGCAATAAAAGTGTTGCGAATGTTGTTGTTGATAACGGGTTCATATATATATCCGTCTATTGGGGCGAGATATATGTATTTAATGAGAATGATTTCTCTCAGGTATCTAACTTTTCTACCGTTCAAGATGGATTTTTTATAGATGTTGTAGGTAAATACTTATTCCAGATAAAATCTAATGATTACGGTGTGCGTGTCTATGACGTATCGGATAAATCCAATATTGAGCAGATAGTGGTTATTCAGTCTGAATTGTTGAATTATCCTGAGAGGATTAAAGTCGTAGATGATAAGATGTTTCTATCTTCGAGAAGCGAGGTGTATGTGTATAGACTCGATTTTGGAGATACGGTTATCCCTGATCTGACTTTGAGTGCGGATAACTCTGTCGCAGAAGGTAACGATATCAAAATAGAGGCTATACCGGACGTATCGGGTAACTATACGGTTGAGTTTTTCGTGGACGGTATGTCGGCAGGTGTATCAACAAAGAGACCTTACACGATCTATTATATGACCGAAAATAATTCCGCCGGACTTACTAAACAAGTTACCGCTAGAGCGGTTAATTTATCCGGTCTGGCAAGCGGTCTTTCCGACCCTATAACTATTACTACCGTGGAAGATACCGAGTCGCCTCATATATCGCTGAATACTCCGTCGGAAAATGATTCTTTCTACGAAGGAACATATATATCTTTTGATATAGATATCACAGATAATGTTATGGTCGATTCGCTAGTCGTTTCCGCAAACAATGTAGAGATATACAGACAACAAACACCGCCTTTTTTAAATATCCAATTCCAGTATCTGGTTAAATCAGGCGGTGTCCAACCCCAACAGATAGAATTCACATTTAGTGCGCTAGACGTTA
>CAZFUR010000185.1:0-5042 GCA_964522245.1 uncultured bacterium
TAGTTTCGGCTAGATTTTTATTTAACTGCTCATCAGACGAAAAAGAGGTATCCATCAAAAACTTATTCGCTCTGAGGGCAGATGTTTTTGGAAAAATAATCATAGGGGAATCAGATGCTCCACGAATATAGTATTCACGAATCATTCTAAACCTTGTGATGTTCTCTCGTATTTCTTTCATTACCCGAATCTGTTTTTGGATTAGATCGGCTCTATCTTTTTGATCATACATACCGGCAAGTTCTATTGAGCCGATTACACCGGTCATAGGAGATCCGATGAGATCACTTATATACTGAATAACCAGCGGACGCTTTGAGATTGGGATAAAATCATATAATCCCTGTGCTTCATCCATCAATAAGAATTCTTTGTATGTAACACCGATCGCAAACGACTTATTTATCATCCTATCCAGAATCTTTTGAGATTTCTCCGCATTGTTCTCACGAACAAAAGATTCCGACAAACCGATCAACTCATTAATTTTATCCGTAAACCACAGATCCGCCAAAACAGACAAATCGGACACCGCTCTAGGAATCCCATCGGACAATTTATCTAAAATATACGATTTCTCATTTAAAAGTTTACCGTCATAACTATAATCTCGTACTATATTTCGATACCCTTTTTCCATTGATACCCTAACAACATTCCTACCGTTCAAAAAAGCCGGAGACACACAGTATCTGTTACCCAAAAAATTATTCATATCAATCATAACCACCCTATTAGTCAACCCAAAATGGTCTTCTGCCTTGCTAAGTAAGACAGGAATAATATCTTCACCAAAAAGAGTAAACATAGTAAACTGATCCTTGATAGAGAATAACGACCTATTTTTATCAATTATACCTACAAACAGGTCCATACCGCTTTTATCCCCTAATAACGCATTTATTAATACCGTTATTTTGTCTGCATCCTTATTGACCTCACCGGTATATTTTTTAAAAATATCAATCGCTTTTTTGAGTTGATCTACCCTAGGATGAGTTACCAAAGCCAATATTTGATACGGATCGTATCCCAAAGATTCAAGTCTGGATACAAGCCCTAGGTTTATTGATCTGGAAGCCTCGATGACAATATTGTCCAAACTCATACCTGAAACTAGCTGTTGGAGTTTAGGATACTTATCTTTTGAGGATACATAAGCAACAATATCCTTGACGGTATCAGTTATAGACCTTTGAGTGCTTTTCTCCAGAATATCGGAAAAATGTCCGAGATCTATTTTTTCGTTTCTAAGAGTACCGATAAGATTCTTGCGTTTATCCGGACTAAGATTTTCAAAAAAGATCAGATCATTTATCAGGGCGTGTATTTCAAAAAACAGACCCTCATGTGGTTGCAGTTCATGGCGTAACACCATTTTTAGAACATCCATGTTCCTGAACGCATCTATATCAAGCATCAAAGTCACGTTTCCTTCGGGATCTTTAGTTTGTCTATGCCCTAACCGCCAATGCCCATCGACTATTTTTATCGAGACCTTATCTTTCACTAGCTGATGAGACATCACAGATAGGTCTCGCAAAGCTATTTTCAGATCATTCACATAGATATTTGAATCTATCAGATCAGGTTGAGTATACCAATTGACATCACAATCGCCCGATTCATCAAACGACAACGAACATATATCAACAACTTCGCCGCCACGAGTTTTTTCTCTTATAAAAGGAGAACTGGCTACATTTACATTTTCAGCGATTACCCCCATAATTTCAGGTTTTGTTCTCAAATCTAGATCATCAATCAACATAACATTTTGATCGGAGTAAGCCCAACCGATCGGAATATCGTTCCAGATAAAAACAACAAGATCCCTTGACTGTTCGTTCAGTTTTCTCTGTTCGTATCTACCGATTTCCGAATCCGCCTGAGCATCTAGGAGAAGTTCTTTCATCTCATCGGATATTTTAGTATAAGGAACGGTATTAACGGTTTGTATCATCTGCTCAAAAGTTAACGCACCGTAATCGGAATAGACAAGATTCCTCTTTTCCCTCAACAACCATACGGGATCAAGATTGGTTATCAGAGAGTAGAATATTCTATTAAAACTGCTCTTTTGCGTAGTTTTGAAACTCTCGTATTCACTGTCCCCGACAAGATAAAAAATTGATTGAGGGAACTTCTCCAAAATATTCATTGTATCTTCAGGATCAGCATTTTTTAGAATTTTCTGAAGATCATAGAGAGACCCTTTTTGAACCTTGAGAAGATACGACGTCACTCCTGAAAGAACATCTTTTTCTCTGACGATATTGAGGTCGGCAATAAAATCGACCGACATTTTTTTATCCGAATCACCCGACATATTAATAGTTCCATTAAACAACAACCCCAACTTATCGCTCATTTTGCTCCATATCATAGGCAATCCGTTAAAAAGGTTAATACTGTCCCCCCCCTTTTTCCCCCCGATAAAACTGTCCATCATTTCCTCTTCGATGACTCGCCTATCGACAAACAAGTTCAGATACGGATCCACACCTATCACAATATCGCCCATCACCACAAACCTACCCAAAACAGAACTACCCGCAACCCGACCGGAAAAGGAGTTACAATCAACACCTTGTAATTTTATCCATTCGGCAAGTGACGCCGCCGTCTTGATAGAATTAAGCCCCCCGTCAAAGTATCCTTCATCCAACGTTTCTGGCAAACGGGCGACCATCTTTGTAGGATCTGTTTTATCGGGCAAAACCGTAACATCGGCACGATCAAGCAACTTCAGGCAGGCATTGTTATTTCTGATATCAGATAGATACTCAGCAATTCCCCGATCTATCAGCAAAACCATATCTTTTAGATTTTTGTCTATTTTATTAAAATCCGCCGATTTTGTGAACGCCAACAAAAAATCAAGACGTTCCTTATTGTAGTTTGTCAAACGAGAGATAAAATAAGAGGCGTTTTTTGGCGAATCCACCGTCTTATAAACCAAGTACGACATAAGATTAAAAAAACCGATCGGATTTTTGGCTACAGATTCGGTTATCGCCTCTTTATTTGCGTAAAAATCGTCCACCGGCAAACCGAATCTACGTAATCGATCAATCAAACTCGAGAATGCCGTCTTCGCGACGGGACTGCCTGATAACACCGCATTCTCAAAAAGATTTACCACATTGCGAATACCACTTAAACGGTAAGATCCGTTACCTGCTTTAAGTAACCTTTCGTCCAAACCGGGTCTAGTCCCAACGGTATCAGGGATCGCCTCTAATGCAGGCATAACATTTTTTATAATATTAACCGACTCTTCCAGACTAGCATTGACGATCAGTTTGTGTAAATTCTTTATAATCCCCATTACCGTATCAGATGATAACCCCAATAAGTACGGTGCTTCGGGCAGATCATTTTCATCATTAATGACGGTTTTTATCATATCTTCAATGATATAAAATCCGGATTCAGGATACTTTTTTAAAATTTGGGTAAACCTATCACCTTGCAAAAAACTGTTCAATAGTTCAGGGACAACCTTATCCGACGCCTCAAGTTTTTCTTTATAACGGATAAAACCGATCCACCGCCGCGAAGATTTTTGCACATCATCAGACTGCCACATACTAACCGTAACAGCGGGCAACGCACCAATCAAACCCCCTGTATCTTTAGGCTCAGTCTTAGATAGAAACGACCCAAACATACTGAAAATCCTTTCCATATTATCCACAATCGCAAGATCGATAACAAAAATGTCTTCATTCATATGCCCTAACATAGATTTAATGCCATCATATTCAGGATCGGAATACATAAAAGAAACAATCTCCGGTATTAAGAAATCGTACGCCCAATCGATATAAGAAAGTCTACCGAGCACCCCTGAAAAATCCACTGAACGTTTATATTCTTGCGAATCAATCCGCGGATACGAGCTATAAAAATCGATCAGGTGTTTGCGTTGAGAATCGGATAAATTAAATTTAAAGTTTTCTATCATCGCATAGAGATAAAACATCTCTTTTATCAATTTAACCAAATCCGAAGGAACACCGAATGCGTCACAATATTTCTCTGCACTACCGGAAAAACGAGCTTTGAGAATAACAGCCTGCAAATCCAAAAACAACGGAACAGGACTAGTTAAAATACTCTCATCAATATTCAATACCTTATTTTCGATACGGGTAACGACAGATTTACCTCTACTGATTCGTATACGATCTATACCGTCAAAAACGTCTTCTCCGTACAGATCTTTCAGCAAATTGCCGACAATAATCAAGTTATATTTTTGCTCCGATAAGATTTTCGATAACCCCGATATTTCATCCACAAAACACTCTTCAACCTCAAAAAAATCTTCAGGCAACTTATCTTTCTCGAAATGAGTGCTTACAAGATAAGGGTCTATGTTAAAATAGTTTGGTAAACCAATTCTTATATCCTTGTTTTTGTCTACCTGATCAACGTCTGTACCGATATTCAGTATTTTTCTTTTATCCATAATTTTCAGTATAATAAATTGATTCACGACACATTCTTGAACGATCCGGCAAGATACACTTAAATCATTCTCCGCTTTTAAAATAGCGATTGCCTCTTCTAACAAACGACCGTTATCCGAATCGGAATAGGTATAGTTATATTTGACGAACCCGCCCGGTTTAACTACTCTAATCATTTCTTTCAAGACGTCTGATGCACCCGATATAAACCCCAACAAGTTCATAGACGTCACAAGATCAAAAGAATCATCAGGATACGGAATCTTTCTTGCATCCGCAACCGAGAAATCTATGTTTGACGGGACATTATCCGACAACTTCACACCCATTTCGCGCTCTCTGCTTTTCAATATCCTCGTCCTGAAGAACAACTGACCATTGATCGTTCCTTTAGGTTTAAGAACACTATCATACAGCGAGTTTGAAACGGTTTCCGAGAAATCATCTATCTTTAGAACTTCCTTCTCGTTTATATAAGCCGATACTTCTCTGTCAATCATTATTTGATAGGGATTAATATCTATTCCAGCCGAAAATGCAGCTCCTTTTCTGTAAGCGTAAAAT
>CAZFUR010000186.1:0-5038 GCA_964522245.1 uncultured bacterium
TTGGTTCCGTTCTTGGAATTTAATAGTAAATATAAATTTGTTCCTGAATCTGAACGATCTTTTTCTAGATTAGCTGTATCCGTTACGGCTCAAGAGTTTATGGATGTATTTTTCTCGGGAGAATTGTTGGATAACGCAAACTCATCAAGCCCGCTTTTTGGCGGTGGCAGAGAAGGGTTCAGATGGTCTATGAATGAGTCTTTCAGAAGATATTTTGTATTTACGATTTTTGTTTTTATCGGGTTGGTTTTTATCATCTTTAGGGGAAGAAAATTTAGGGAACTGTATTTTTTATTGTTGTTTTTTTGGGGAGGTTGTTTGTTTTTGGGTAAAGATGATGTCGGTTGGTTATCTGTATTGCCGTACTCAAGAAGTTTTCAGGCGGTCAGAGCTATTTTTATTATAGAACTTGCGGGAGCGGTCATAGCGGGCGATGTTTTTGTGCGGGTAGTAAAATATTTTATGAGCAGAAAAATACCGTCATTTTGGAAATATTCTATTGTTACGATCATACTCTTATCGTGTCTGCCGTTGATTGTAGAGAGGTATCGGATCGGATCGATAATGGTGAAGACACAAGTAACAAAACCTCAAAAAGAGTTGATGCGGATTATTTCTAAAACCGAACCTGATCATCAATCAAGGATATTTTTCGGTAAGTCTTCCGGTATAAAGGATATCTCTTTGCGCTCTATGCTGGATTGCAATTTTCTCAATAATGTTACGGGACATGATAACGCTATGTCGGGGAACTTGTCTCATCTGATTAACGAACTGCAAGAAGATATCCCGTACTCGGCGGATTTGATGGATTTATTGAACATAAAATATATTCTTACAAAACATAATTGGAATCTGCATCAAGAAGGATCGGAGGCGTTAACAAAAAAAATATACTCAGGTGTGTATTTTGATCTGCATAAGGTCAAAAACCGATCCGATTTTTTTACTGTTTTTAAGAGAAAACCGGTCTTGGTGTGTTGCGATAATTTAACATGGTACACTTTAAACAGGTTGTGGCTTGATCTGTTTGTAGAACACGGATATGACTTGGCTTTGATGGTTAAGGCACAGAGTGATTTTTATGAGTTGTTGGGAAAAAATATCTTTTCCGCTTTGATTTTGATCGATCAGCCTATCGGAGAAAAAAGTGATCGTTATCGAAAAATTAAGGAGTTTTCTCTGAAAGGTGGAAAAGTATTGAGCAACAGACCTGTGGGGGATATCTCCGTAGAGAAACTCTCAATATCCAATAGCGGTGTTTTTGCCGAGACATTATTGCAATCACCGTTTTTTGATGGACGTTTTATCATAAAGAAAATAAAAGCATCGTGGAATCGTTACGGAATTGTTGCGGATTTGAAAAAAACAGGCGGTGTTTTAGTAGCGAAAATGCCGTTTTATCACACGTGGCGGACAAGGATTTTCGGAAAAAAAATAGAGCCGTTGTGGGTTAGCCCCGGATTTATCGGAGTGGTCGTGCCGATGGGGGATAGCCGTAAGGTGACTTTGGTTTATAAGCCGTCTTGGTATCGTGGTGTTTTGTTGTTGTCGGCTGTTTTGGGGATAATTCTGTTTTTATTTATCCCAAACGGTCTTCTTTTTAAAAACGACAGGTATCCACGCTTTTTTAAACTCAACGGGGTTGTGTATTACGGTTATTTTCGAATAGTTTGTTTTTGTGTGATAGGTTATTTTTTATTGTTGTGTGTACGTCAATCTTTTCTTGGAGAAGTTTCTCTGATATATCCGTATGACGGTCAAGAGAAGATTAATCCCGAAGAGGTAGTGTTTTTGTGGAATAGATTAAAACAAGCGGAGAAATATCGATTCCAACTGGCATCTGACAGGTCTTTTTCCGATCCGATATTTGATCTAAAAAATTCTAAAAAGAGTAGTCTTGGATACAGAGGGTTGAAGAGTTACAAAAACTATTACTGGCGAGTCGAGTCGATAACCAAAAACAACAAAGTAGGTTGGAGCAAGATTTATAGGTTTAAAACAGGAAACTATTTTCCTGTGGTTGCCGATAGATAAAAATAGGAGCGATTAGGCGTATGAAAACCGGTTTTGATAAATATATGAATCTTGATTTGATATTTCCCCACTTAAATTGTCGGTCTAAAAAAGATCTGATAGATGACCTTTCGGATAAAATAACTAAGGTTGTGCCGGAACTTGTCGGCAAAAACCTGTCTAGACTGATCCACGAACGGGAATCCCAAACATCTACCGCCATAGGCGAGGAACTGGCGTTCCCTCATTGCCGTATCAATTCTATAGATGATATATTTGTCGTTGTGGGTATCTGTAGAAAAGGAATAGAGTATAATGCGCCGGATGGAAAAAAGGTTAAATTCATTTTTATGGTCATCGGACCTGAATCGAAATCTAATGAGTATCTGTCTATTTTGGCTCACATAGCGAAGGCGATGTTTAATTCAAAACTGCGTAAACAGCTTTTGCTCTGCAAAAACGCGATTGATATTTTTGAATGTCTATCGCATCCGATTAGCGGTAACTGATATTTTTTCTCAAAACATTCTATTAATTGTTTTTTTCTGTGATACTTTAGTGTGTCGAGACGGAAAATTATATATTTTGTTATACTGTAAAAATGTGTATTATGGTATAAATCATTATGGTGGGCGTTGCCGGCGGAATATGGTTTCACTTGGGATGGCGAGTGGTGTATTTGTGCTACTGTTTTTAAATAAGAGGGTATTTAGAATCAAGCTGTTATGAGAAAAAAATCCAATAATAAAAAAAAATTATTTCTTACGGTTGTTTTGTTACTGATAGTCGGATACGGTGTTTATCTGACAGATTTGAACCATTATAAATCATTGTTTGAAGATCTGTTGAGTAAATCATTAAATACGGAAGTCAGAATCTCAAGTATCAGGTTGAGCCTGCTCAAAGGCTGTTCGGTCTCGTTTAGAGGAGTTGACCTGTTAGACAAAAATACAAAAAATATATACTTCAGTGCCAAAAATATAAGATGCAAATTCAGAATAACGGATCTGTTCAGAAAGATAAGGTTCGATTCTGTCTTTATAACTAGACCGGTTCTTAGATTAGAGAAGTTGTCGGACGGTAAAATCAGACTTCCTCGATCATCTGAAAATGGGGGAAAATCGATTGGCGGGACCGATCATAAAATCGCAAAAAAGCTGTCTCTTCCCAGAATAAAATGGTTCAATTTTGATGAATCTACTTTCTATCCTGACGAGATAGTCGTTTTTTCAGGGTCTTTGGAGATATCAAATTCGGATGAACGCTCTGAAATCAAAAACGCGTATGTCAGATTTAGTAAAAATTTTGATACCGGTCGTTTTGATTTTGATGTGGAACTGAAAGTAGATCAGCACGATTCTAATAGCGTTCGCTTGAATGGATCTATCGAAACGGATAACATATTTTCTAGAAAAAATTCTTTTTCCCGCAATATGTTGTCTTCGCCTTTGGATGTTAATATTTCCGTAGACAATCTTAAACTCTCATCTGTTTATGATCTGTTGATGATCTCAAAAAAACCTGTGCCGGGAGATATACCTGTGTGGATTAGCGGAAACATCAACGGCACTTTGGGTGACGATATTTCCTTATCTATTAGGGTTTTTACCGATTCAATAAAAAGATATGAAAACCTGACTTTGGATGCTGATTTGTTGGTGAATTTGAGAAAAAAACAGATGAAAATAAAAAATATCGTCACATCTTTGAACAATAAAAGTTTTGTCGCCGACGGTTTTTACGATTGTTGTTTGCAAAAAGGTGAGCTGTATATCCAATCTGAGTTGGTGGATATAGAGAATTTGAACGATATATTCCCGTTTTTGAAAAATTTTCAATCTGAGGGAGTCGCTTCAATCAGTGCATTGGCTGAGTTGTCTTCTTTATCGAGGATGCCTGTTTTGTCGGGGTCGGTTTATCTTGAAAAGTTCACGGGGCGGTTTGAGGTTCTTGCGGAACCGATAAAACTGCGTGAACCTTGCGTAGGTAACTTCTCACGTAAAATGGTGGTTTTTGACGACGCACCGATATCTTTTGGCGGTAACCCTTTAACTTTAGAACTTAAATATACTTTTCTTCCGGAACGGAAACTTTATCTGGATATAAACGATTTTGAGGAAGTCCAGTTGTTGGATATATTCTCCGCTACGATGTTGGAAAAACAGTTTAGTAAAAAAAATAAAAACAAAAAATCAGCCGTTTTGTCAAAAAAACTACCAAAAAAGGTTAGGCGTAAGTCGAAAAAATTACCTATATATATATCGGGGATAGTCAAAAATGCTTATTTATATCGTGCTAAATTTGATTCTTTTTATGTGGATTGTTTTGTGGAAAACGACAGAATGTTGTTCAGAGATCTAAACATAAACCTGTATGAAGGTAATTTTCGAGGTAACGGTGTTGTTGTTATGGCTTCGGATTATCCGTCGTATTCTTTTGTTGCTGACGTAGATAAAATTAATGTGAACAATTTTTTAAAGATCAATACCGGTTTTAAGAATATTTTTTTGGGATATTTGTCGTCGGCATTATCTTTTCAGTGTAGGGGCAATAGTGCCGAATTGATATCAAAAACCTTGAAAGCTCAGGGGATGTTAAGAATAAATGAGGGTAAAATATCTAATTTCGGGTTGTTGAAAAAAATATTGCAACGTTTTTCCGATTCAGGAGACGACAAAAGGTTAAAGCTTTTTGGAAAAACTATCGGTTTGAAAATGCCCCCCATAGAGGAGTTCGGTTTGGATAATGATACCACTTTTCAATCTTTGCGATGCGATTTTAGTATCCGTAAAGACGACAATGGTGTTAATTCGTTTTTTGTGAATCCTCTTAAAATTGATTCTGTCAATATGGATATAAATCTATCGGGTAAATTCGATTTCGATCAGAACCTTGATTTTAAAGGAGATATCAAACTATCGAAAATCCAGACTGAATCGATATTAAACAGAGTGAACGAGATGTCGCTGTTTTTTAACATAAACGACGGTTGTATGGAGATGCCGTTGAAGATAAAAGGCAC